>CAMLFF010000262.1 GCA_946479185.1 uncultured Sphingobium sp. | reverse complement strand
AGGCCGCTGCGCGCTCAGCGAGACGGCGCTCGATGGCGTTCCAGATCATGCCGCCCGTGTCGCTGCCATTGAAGGCGTCGATCGAGACGATGCCAGTGGGCGACGTCACATTGATTTCGGTGAGCCATTTGCCGCCGATCACATCGATGCCCACGAACAGGAGACCGCGCTTCTTGAGCTCAGGGCCAAGCGCGTCGCAGATTTCCTGCTCCTCGACCGTCAACTCGGTTTTGGCCGCCGTGCCGCCCGCCGCAAGATTGGAGCGGATTTCGCCTTTGCCGGGGATGCGGTTGATTGCGCCGGCAACCTCGCCATCCACCAGCACGATGCGCTTGTCGCCTTGCGCGACGTCTTTGAGGAAGGCCTGAACCATGAAGCTCTCGACCCACATCTCGCCGAAAAGTTCCACAAGTGCGGCGAGATTTGCGCCATCCTGTCCGATGCGGAAGACAGCCGATCCAGCATTGCCGTAGAGCGGCTTCACGACGATCTCACCATGTTCGGCCAGAAAATCGCGCGTTTCATCAAGGCTGCGCGTGATCATGGTGGGCGGCATGAAGCGTGCAAAATCCAGCACATAGAGCTTTTCGGGTGCGTTGCGGACGGACACCGGGTCATTAACGACCAGCGTCTCGTCAGCGATCCGCTCCAGCAGATGTGTTCCGGTGATGTAGTTCAGGTCGAAGGGGGGATCCTGCCGCATCCAGACGACATCGACATCGCTGCCGAGATCGAGCTTCACAGCATCGCCAAAGCGGAAATGATCACCCTTGACCTTTTGCACGGTGACGGCGCGAGCCTGCGCATAAAGCCGACCGCCGCGCCATGTCAGATCGTCCGGGCGATAGTGGTAGAGCTTGTGCCCGCGCTGCTGTGCCGACAGCATGATGTGAAAGGTCGAATCACCCGCAATGTTGAGCGATTCCATCGGGTCCATTTGCACCGCAACCTTCAGGGACATGCTTTCATTCTCCAATTGCCCCGAGCGCATCGGCAGGCCTTCATTTCAACAGGATGGATTGAGGGGATGGCGTCACCGCCTCACCCGCCATGCCAGACATTTTCCAGATGGCGAGGCGGACGGCCCGGCGCAAGAAGCATCACATCGATTCGCATGTCATCTTTTGGCCCAAGATAATGGGCGGCGAGCGATTCGGCAGCGGCGGCGACCCGCGCGAGGCGTCGCTCATCAATAGATTGGTCCAAAGCCGCATTGGTCGCGCGCGCCTTCACCTCGATGAAAGCGACGATGTTGCCGCGCCGGGCGATCAGATCAATCTCTCCGGCGGGCGTCCTCACCCGGCGGCCGAGGATGGACCAGCCCTTTAGCCGTAGCCACCATCCGGCAATGCGCTCGCCTTGCCGCCCCTTCTGCTCCGCCGCCGTGCGCGCGGGCGCAGCGGCCTTTGCTTTTGCGCGCGACCGCATGGGCGGCAGGCTCAAACCTTGCCCTTCATGGTCATGGCGCGCGCATAGAGCGCCTTGCGATCCACCCCGAAGGCGCGGGAGACTTCTCCAGCCGCCTGAGACGCGGTGAGTCGACCCAGAGCGTCCGCCAGTGCGGCATCGACATCGGCCTCGTCTGGCGGTGGGCGCTCGCCGGGTGGGCCGACGACGATGACGATTTCGCCACGCGGCTCCTTGATGGTGCAGGCTGCGGCCAGCTCTGAGAGCGTGCCGGTCAGCGTTTCCTCATAGGCTTTGCTGATTTCGCGGCACAAAGCAGCCGGGCGATCGCCCAGCACGCTCTGCATATCGGTTAGCGAGGCAACGCAGCGTGGCCCCGTTTCATAAAAGACGAGGCTCGCACGCAGGCCTTCAACCTCAGTCAACGAATCGGTCCGAGCTTTGGTTTTGGACGGCAGGAAACCCATAAACAGGAAGCGGTCGCTCGGCAGGCCCGCCAGCGTGATGGCCGCCACGGCAGCGCAGGCGCCCGGAATGGTGGTGATTGCCCGGCCAGCCGCACGCGCATCGCGCACCAGTTTATAGCCCGGATCGGAGATGAGCGGGGTTCCGGCATCGCTCAGCAGTGCCACCGCTTCGCTCGCCATGCGCTCCACGAGGCGATCCCGCACCCGCTCGTCACTATGGTCATGATAGGGAATCATGGGCCGTTCCGAACCGGCATGCCGCAGCAAGGTTGCGCTGACGCGGGTATCTTCTACGGCGATGATATCGGCTAGGCGCAACACCTCTGCCCCGCGCGGCGAGAGGTCGGACAAGTTGCCGATTGGGCCAGCGACAATGTATAGACCGGGCGTGAGTAAAGCAGACATGAGGAATGCCATGACAGAGAGGAGCCTTGCGGGGCAAGTGAGGTTCGACATGGCAGAGGGTCAAAGTCGCCAAAGTCGGGCACCCAAGCGGCTCGGGCAGGCGATTGCGCTGATCGGCGCGATGCTGCTGGCAGCCTGCGGCCGCGTCGTGCCGTCATCTACACCCCCACCTCCACCGCCGACTCAGCAGCCGGGCCCTATTACGCAAGGCCTGCCGACGGATGCAGAGCGTCACCGCGTTGCGCTGCTGGTGCCGATGAGCGGCGCCAATGCAGGCGTTGGCCGCTCGATTTCCAACGCCACGACGATGGCTTTGCTCGACACCAAAACCGAGCGCGTGCGCGTAACGACCTATGACACGTCACGCGGAGCGGCAGAGGCCGCGCGTCGGGCAATCGCGGAAGGCAATAAGCTGATCCTCGGCCCGTTGACCGCAGACGAGGTGCGCGCCGCTGCGCCGCTCGCTCGCGCCGCCAATGTGCCGGTGCTGAGCTATTCCAATGATGAGAGCGTGGCTGGCAACGGCGTTTACCTGCTGGGCTATAGCCCGGAGCAGTCGGTCGCGCGCGTCATCGGCTATGCCCGTTCGCGGGGCCTGAGCAGCTTTGCAGCGCTTGTGCCACGCGGCGTTTATGGTGAGCGCGCTGGCAGCGCTTTCCTCACGCAGGTAAAGGCGGCTGGCGGCACGGTGGTTGCGATGGAGACGTTCGATCGCTCGCCAGCCTCCGTGCAGGCGGCGGTGAAGCGCCTCTCGGCAAGCTCCAGCTATGATGCCATCCTGATTGCCGATGTTGGCCGCATTGCGTTGCAGGCCGGGCCGCTCATCCGGGCGAATGGCGGGCAAGAGGCACGCATTCTCGGCACGGAATTATGGGGCACCGAGACAGGCCTTGCCGCCAGCGCTGCGCTGCGCGGTGCCTGGTATGCCAGTGTGTCGGATGGGCTGTATCGCACGCTTGCGGGCAAATATCGTGCCTCACATGGGGCAGCGCCTTATCGACTGGCTTCGCTCGGCTATGATGCTGTTCTGCTGACCGTACGGATCGCGCAGGATTGGAAGCCCGGCACGGTGTTCCCGGCCCGGCGGCTGGTCGACCCGGAAGGCTTTGCCGGCATTGATGGCGCGTTCCGCTTCAATCGCGAAGGTATTGCCGAGCGAATGCTGGAAGTGAAAGAAGTGGGCGCCAGCGGCGCGACTGTGCTTGACGCCGCACCGCGCGGTTTCACGAAATAGACAAGAAAAAGCCCGCCCGGTGCTTCGCAAAGTTGCACCGGGCAGGCTGAAATTAAACTGAAGCGTTGATCTTAGAGGATCGACTGGCCAGTCTTGGCCCAATCTGCCTCGAACGCGGCGAGGCCTTTGTCCGTCAGCACATGGTTGAAGAGCGACATGATGACCGCTGGCGGCGCGGTGATCACGTCCGCGCCGATCTTGGCGCATTCCAGCACATGGATGGGATGACGCAACGACGCCGCGAGAATTTCCGTCTCGAACGCGTAATTGTCATAGATCAGGCGAATGTCGTCGATCAGCTTCATGCCATCAAAGCCATTGTCATCATGGCGGCCAACGAAGGGCGAGATGAAGGTCGCGCCAGCCTTGGCGGCGAGCAGCGCCTGATTCCCGGAGAAGCAAAGCGTCACATTGACCATGCAGCCATCTTCGCTCAGCGCCTTGCAGGTTTTGAGGCCATCGACAGTGAGCGGCACCTTGATGCACACATTGTCGGCGATCTTCCGCAGGACTGCAGCTTCCTTCATCATCGTTGCATGGTCCATTGCAACGACTTCAGCCGAGACCGGGCCATCGACCAGACCGCAAATCTCCTCGACCACTTCAAGGAATTTACGACCGGACTTGTGGATGAGCGAGGGATTGGTTGTGACGCCATCGAGCAGGCCAGTGGCGGCAAGATCGCGAATTTCATTAGTATCGGCGGTATCGACAAAGAATTTCATGGCCGGTGGCTCCTGGATCGGCTGCGTGATGGGGCGCCTATAGCGCCGCGTTGCCGATCACGTAAGAGCATCGCGCGATTCATCTGCGGCATCGTAGCGCCAGAGAGGCATTTGCACTTGAGCACACTATCTCTAAGGCCATGTTCATGACCCGTGCCCGGATCATCCTGCTCAACGCCGCACTTGGCCCGCTCGATTACCGGGTGCCGCAAGGCATGAGCGCGGAACCTGGCCAGATCGTCGTTGCGCCGCTCGGACCGCGGCCGATGATCGGCGTGGTATGGGAGGCCGATCGCTTGCCCGATGTGCCCTCGGTGGGCGATAATCGCTTGCGCCCCTTGCTCAGCGTGGTGGATGCGCCGCCACTGCCTGCGCCCTTGCGGCGACTCATCGAGTGGACGGCGGACTATTATATCGCG
>CAMLFF010000261.1 GCA_946479185.1 uncultured Sphingobium sp. | reverse complement strand
TGCGGGGCTGCGCCCCAACCCCTGCATCCATCAGGGAGCCTTCCTGGGCGCGCTGGGTATCGATGCGCGCGCGGCGAGCCTGACGCGGGCAAATCCCGCCCGCGCTGAGGAGCTAAGCACCGCCAGGGAACGCCTTGTTTCGCCTGAGCAGATGGGCCGTCTGTTCAAGGTGCTGGCGCTGACCAATCCCGCATGGCCACAACCGGCAGGCTTTGCATGACAATCGAGATTTTGCGCGCGGACGCGTTGGGCGACATTCCGCATGGTTTCCTGGGGCGGGGCGGCGGCGTGTCGGGCGGCATCCATGCGGGGCTGAATGTCGGCTTGGGATCGGACGATGAGCGCGATGCCGTTTTGCGCAATCGTGATCTTGCCCGCGATGCCGTATTGCCGGGCGCAGCGCTTGTTACGGTCCATCAAGTCCATTCTGCGGATGTCGTCACGGTCACCGCTCCCCTGCCCCTCGACGCACGCCCGAAGGCCGACGCGATGGTAACGGACCAGCCGGGGTTGCTGCTCGGCGTCCTCACGGCCGATTGTGTGCCGGTGCTGTTTGCGGATGTGGAAGCCGGTGTCATCGGCGCGGCCCATGCGGGATGGAAAGGCGCGCTCGGCGGGGTGACGGATGCCACGATTGCGGCGATGGTGGCCCTTGGCGCATCCCCCGCCTCCATCAACTGCGCGATTGGTCCGTGCATTGGCCGCGCCAGCTACGAGGTGAGCGAGAATTTTGCCGACGCGTTCCTAGAGCGCAATGATGAGGATGCGCGGTTCTTCTCAGCAGGCCGCACGGGGCATTTGCAGTTCGACATTGCGGGCTATGTCGCCTCACGCTTAGCAGAAGCGGGCATAGGCAAAGTCGTAATGCTGGATGAAGACACATATCCGCAGCCCGAACGCTTTTTCAGCTACCGCCGCGCCTGCCACGCCGATGAGCCGGGCTATGGGCGGCAAATCTCGCTGATCGGCCTCAACGGCTAAGCTGGACGCCCCCGCCGCTCACCAGCGCAGAACCGGCCAGCCCTTTGCTCCGGCAAGCTGCTCCAGCGCGCGATGGGGATTGGCCGCATGAGGCTCATTAGCGAATTCCAGCAGCGGCGCGTCACTCACATGATCGCTATAGGCCCGCACATAGACATTCTTGCTGTCGATCTCATGCGTCTCCATCCATGTTTCGATCATCCGCATCTTGGCGACGTCATAACAATTTTCGCCCGCAATCTTGGAGCGGATATAATCGACGCCCTGCGTGAAATGATTGGTGGCAACCACATCGTCAAAGCCCAGCCGCATCGCAATCGGCTCGACATAAAGCCGGTATGAAGCGGACGCGATGACGAGACGAAAGCCATCGGCGCGATCCCGCTCAATCTGCGCCAGCGCACCGGCGCGGATATTCTTCGCGATCACCTTGTCCGCATAGGATTGTACGGCTGGCATGATGCGCGCGCGGCTGACGCGTCGCCCGATCAGCAAGGCCTGATTGAGCTCCTTCGCCCGCGCCCGTGTAACCAGACGCAATACATAGCCAATCATCACAATCCCCGCGACCGGCAGGAAGATCAGACGCCAAGGCGCAATGGACAAAGCCATGTGCGTGAGGAAGGCGGCATAGGTTCCCCGCACGGTGATCGTGCAGTCCATGTCGTAAATGGCGATCTTGTCCACGCCCTGTTCAGTCCTTCCCATTTTCAACTCGTCCGGCGATGCGGCAATTCGGCTTGCCGCGCAATGTAATCTGGACCACTGTGCGCCCAATGACGCTGGCTCCCGACCTCATCGACAATAACGATGCAAACGGCAGGACGGTTGCTTTGACAGGCAGCCTGACGCTCGCGGACCTTGGCACCCTGCCCACACGCATCGATGCGATTGACGGTCAGGTCGGTAAAATCGATCTCGGCGCGATCACGCAAATCGATACGATTGGCGCCTGGGTTATCCATCGCCTGTCCAAACGCACAGGGGCCGAGATCATCGGCGCTAGCCCGGATGCTGTGCGGCTGCTCGATGTCGTCTCACGCAACGATGCCCCGCTGGCCACGCGCCCTGATGCCGTCAATCCGGCTGTGCGCGTGCTTGCGCAGGTGGGCGATGCGACCCGCATGACCGGCGCGACGATGATCGGCCTGCTCGGCTTTCTCGGCGCGACAGCGGTGACGGCATTCACATTGATGCGGCACCCAAGCAGGCTGCGGATCAATGCCGTGGTGCAGCGCATCGAGGTGGTCGGCGTTTCCGCGCTGGGGATCGTCGGCCTGATGAGCTTCCTCGTCGGCATCGTGATTGCGCAGCAGGGCTCTGTGCAGCTTGAGCAATTCGGCATGGAAGTTCTCACGGTCAATCTGGTCGGCCGCATGTCCTTCCGTGAGCTCGGCGTGTTGATGACGGCGATCATGGTCGCAGGCCGCTCCGGCTCAGCCTTTGCCGCGCAAATCGGCACGATGATGCTCAATGAAGAGGTGGACGCGATGCGGACCATCGGTGTCTCGCCGATGGAAGCGCTGGTGATGCCGCGCATCATTGCTGCCGTCATCATGATGCCGTTGCTGGGGCTTTATGCGGCGGTGGTGTCGGTTCTGGGAGGCGCATTCCTCTGCGCATTTGCGCTCGATATTCCGCCAATCACCTTCTTCCAGCGTCTGCGGGAGGTCGTGCCGATCACAGACGTGTATATCGGCCTCATCAAGGCGCCCGTATTCGGCCTCATCATCGCCATTGCCGGTTGCTTTCAAGGCCTGCAGGTTCGCGGCAATGCCGAGGATGTTGGCCTGCGCACGACCGCAGCGGTCGTGCAGGCGATCTTCATCGTCATCGTGCTCGATGCGATCTTTGCGGTGCTGTTCACATGGATCGGTTGGACATGAGCGCGGACGAACCTGTCATTTCCATCCGGGGCCTGGTCAATCGCTTCGGCGACCAGACTGTGCATGATGGGCTAGATCTGGACGTGCGCCGTGGCGAGATTATCGGCGTGGTTGGCGGTTCGGGCACGGGCAAATCGGTGCTGATGCGCTCGATCATCGGCTTGCAGCAGCCCGAAGCTGGATCGATCAGCGTGTTTGGCGAGCAAATGCTGGATCGTGATCCGCTCGACCCCGAGTTGCTGGCGATTCGCAAGCGATGGGGCATTCTCTTCCAAGGCGGGGCCTTGTTTTCCACGCTGACCGTCTCAGAAAATGTGCAGGTGCCGCTGCGCGAATATTATCCCGGCATGTCGACCAAATTGCGCGAAGAGATTGCCGCTTACAAAATCCTGATGACGGGCCTGCCGGAGAATGCTGGGCCTAAATTCCCATCCGAGCTATCGGGCGGCATGAAGAAGCGCGCCGGGCTTGCACGCGCACTGGCACTCGATCCGGCATTGCTCTTCCTCGATGAGCCGACGGCGGGTCTCGACCCGATTGGTGCCGCCGCTTTTGATGAGCAGACGCGCGCGTTGCAGGAAACGCTCGACCTCACCGTTTTCCTCATCACCCATGATCTCGACACGCTGCATGCGATTTGCGACCGGGTCGCCGTGTTGGCGGACCATAAGGTGATTGCCATTGGCACCATTGAGGAACTGCTCGCGCTCGATCACCCTTGGATTCAGGAATATTTCAACGGCCCGCGTGGTCGACTCGCAAGCGGCAGTAACAATCGAAAAGCCGAGGCCAGCGCATGATGGCGCAGCAACAAGCATGGACAGGCCAGAACCGGCTCGCCATAAGCAAGTGGGGCGAAAGCAGGGATTAAATGGAAACACGATCCAATAATGTGCTCGTGGGCGCAATCGTCTTGCTGCTGGTGGCCCTTACCATCGGCGCAGCCTTCTGGTTCTCGCGTGTTGGCGAGGGTGACCGCCGGGAATATGACATCTTCTTTCGCCAGTCCGTGAACGGCATCGCCAAGGGCTCATCGGTCACTTATGCGGGCGTGCCTTCCGGACAGGTCCAGTCGATCGAGCTGTGGCAGAAGGATCCGCAATTCGTCCGCGTGCGCATCGTCGTCAACCGTACGACGCCGATTTTGCAGGGCACGACCGCGACCATCAATGGCGTGGGTTTCACCGGCGTATCCGAGATTCAGCTGGAAGGCGCCGTGCGTGGCGCCCCGCCGATCACTTGCCCTGACCGCAACGCCGAATCCGTGTGCCCCGAAGGCGTTCCCGTCATCCCGACGAAGCCCGGCGCGCTTGGCGAACTGCTCAACAGCGCGCCGCAGCTGATGCAGCGCGTGACGACGCTGACCGAGCGGCTGGGCGAGCTGGTGGATGATCGCAATCAGCGCCACATGGGCAATATCCTCGCCAATGTGGAAAAGCTGACGCAGGATCTGGCGGCGCAAGGCCCCGAGATTGGCCAGACATTGACGCAAGCGCGCCTGACGCTCGAAAATGCCTCCAAAGCTGCCGAGGCACTGGCCGCCGCTGCCAACAATACCAATGCCCTGATCACAGAAGATGGCAAGCCGATGATCCGCGATCTGCGCGCGACGGTGGCGAGTGCGCAAAGCACGCTGGCAACGCTGGATGCGACCTTCAAGGACTCGCAGCCGAGCATGCAGGCCTTTACGCGCGATACATTGCCGCAGGTCGGCCTGCTGGTGCGGGATCTGCGCCAGGTATCCAAGTCGCTCCAATCTGTGACGGACAAGGTCGAACAAGGGGGCGCCGGTTCGATCATCGGCTCGCCAT
>CAMLFF010000260.1 GCA_946479185.1 uncultured Sphingobium sp. | reverse complement strand
GATGCTTGCGCTTGGGGCCTTGCCTGCCAGATGCCAACGCCACCATTCAATCCCGCTCCAGCAATGTTGCAGCCCGCGCCTCGGCAGCCTTCGCCCGACGCCATGCCCAAAGGCTCGTGATCAGCGTCGCGGCGAGCGTAATGCCATAAGCGGCGATGACGAAGGGCCAGGGGTTCATGCGCGTCAACCTCGTGACATCCGGCGCAGGCGCGCCTCGATCCGGTTCTCGGCCAGCATCGCACGCATCCGCAAAAAGACGATGGCGGTGAACCACAAGGTGAAGCCCAGCACCGTGAGCCCCAAGGGCCAGAGCATCGAGCTATCGATGCTGCTGCCGGTAAGCGTGATACTGCGGCCCTGATGCAGGCTGTTCCACCAGATGACCGAATAATGGATGATCGGCAGGTTCAGCGCACCGATGAGCGCGTAAATCGCCGTGACCCGGCTTACCCCGCCCTGCTCGCCGCGATCCGTGCTGGAATTGGCGAGCGCGATATAGCCGATGTAGAGGAAGAGCAGCAGCAGCATCGAGGTCAGCCGCCCATCCCACTCCCACCAGGTGCCCCAAGTCGGCCGACCCCAGATGGAGCCGGTCGCGAGGCAGATGGCGGTGAACACAGCGCCCGGCACAGCAATCGCGCGGCCCGCAACGCCAGCCAGCGGGTGCCGCCACACAAGCTGCATGATCGCCGCGATCGTCAACCCGCTCCAGCCGCCCATGCCAAGCCAGGCGGCGGGCACATGAATATAAAGAATGCGGAAGCTATCGCCCTGCAAATAATCGGCAGGCGTCATGAACAGCCCGGCCCAGCAACCCGCTACGATCAGCAGCACGCCACCCCAAAAGCACCAGGGCGTCGCAGGCACGGCTATGGCGAGGAATCGACGTGGGTTTGCAAGCACATGCATGGCGCCCCTTTAGAGCGCTGCGGGCGCAGTTGCCAGCGCATTGATTTGGCCGAATGTTGATCGCGGCGACGGGGTTAACCACTTTATTGCGACAATGGGGCGACAAAGCAGTTTCACGCTCCTATATGGCCGGACAACGAGGATCGCGACGCGGCGGGAATCGCTTCGTCGGCCATGAGTAGAGCCATGCTGACAACCCATCCATTTGACGACGACAAGCTACGCGAAGAGTGCGGGGTGTTTGGCGTATACGGCGCCGAAACAGCCTCCGCGATGGTGGCGCTGGGGCTCCATGCCCTTCAACACCGTGGCCAGGAGGCAGCGGGAATCACCAGCTGGGATGGTGAGGAATTCCACACCTATCGCGCGATGGGCCATGTCGCGGGCAACTTCGACAAGGACGAGATTATTCGCCAGCTCGCAGGCGATGTCGCTTGCGGCCATGTGCGCTACTCGACCACAGGCGAAACGGCGCTGCGCAATGTGCAGCCGCTCTATGCCGAGCTGTCCTCAGGCGGTTTCGCCATCGCCCATAATGGCAACATCTCCAACGCGATGACGCTGCGCAAGCGGCTGGTGCGCGATGGATCGATCTTCCAGTCCACCAGCGATACCGAGGTGATTGTCCACCTCGTCGCCAAATCGCGCTACCGCACGCTGCTCGATCGGTTCATCGATGCGCTCAAGCAGGTCGAGGGCGCTTATTCGCTCATCTGCCTGACGCGCGAGGGCATGATTGCCTGCCGCGATCCGCTCGGCATTCGCCCGCTCGTAATGGGCCGCCTTGGCGATGCGATCATCTTCGCGTCCGAAACGGTGGCGCTCGATGTGGTCGGCGCGGAATATATCCGCTCGGTTGAGGCTGGCGAACTGATCGTGGTGACACAAGGCGGCGAAATCCGCACGCATCGCCCCTTTGGCGAAGTGCCCCAGCCCCGCCCCTGCATCTTTGAGCATGTCTATTTCGCGCGGCCTGATTCCATCATGGATGGCAACAGCGTCTATGCCGTGCGCAAGGCCATCGGCGCGCAACTGGCGCTGGAAAGCCCGGTCGATGCCGATATCGTGATCCCTGTGCCCGATAGCGGCGTGCCTGCCGCCATCGGCTATGCGCAGGAATCCAAGCTCCCCTTCGAGCTGGGCATCATCCGCTCCCATTATATTGGCCGCACCTTCATCCAGCCGGGTGACAAGGTTCGCCATCTGGGCGTCAAGCTCAAGCACAACGCCAATCGCGGGATCGTCGAGGGTAAGCGCATCATCCTCATCGATGATTCGATCGTGCGTGGCACCACCAGCCTCAAGATCGTGCAGATGATGCGCGAGGCAGGCGCCAAGGAAGTGCATATGCGGATCGCAAGCCCGCCGACGCGCCACAGCTGCTTCTATGGTGTGGATACACCGGAGCGCGCCAAGCTGCTGGCGCATAAGATGGATGTCGCGCAGATGGGCGACTTCATCCATGCCGACAGTCTGGCGTTCGTGTCGATCGATGGCCTTTATCGCGCCATTGGCGAGCACAAACGCAATGATGATTCCCCGCAATATTGCGATGCCTGCTTCTCGGGCGACTACCCCACCAGCCTGACGGATTTTGACGATTCCGCCGAGGTTAGCCAGCTTGAATTGCTGCGCGAGCGCGTCGTCTAAGCGAAAGCACAGCCATCATGACAGACCAGATGAACCCGCGGCCGCTGGACGGTCGCATTGCCCTCGTGACTGGCGCAAGCCGTGGGATTGGCGCCGCCACCGCTATCGAGCTGGCACGCGATGGCGCGCATGTGGTGCTGGTCGCCCGCTCGGTGCCAGACCTTGAAGCCGTTGAGGACAAGATCCACGCCGCCGGTGGCCACGCCACCATCGCGCCCGTGGACCTGACCGATGGCGAAAGCATTGGCCGCCTCGCCAAGGCAATCAGCGAGCGCTGGCCTGCGCTGGACATTCTCGTGCTGAATGCCGCGACACTCGGCACGCTCGCAGCGGTGCCCGCCATCGACACCAAGGAATTCGCCCGCCAGCTCACGCTGAACATCGCGGCCCCGCAGGCAATCCTCGCCGCGTTCGACCCGATGCTGCGTGCAAGCAAGGATGCCCGCGTCGTCGCGCTGACCACCGGCGTCGCCGCCCAGCCCCGCGCTTATTGGGGCGCTTATGGCGCATCCAAGGCGGCGCTGGAGGTGCTCATCTCCGCTTATGGGCAGGAAGTGCGCAATGTCACCGCTGTCCGCACCCACATCGTAGATCCCGGCGCCACCCGCACCACCATGCGCGCCCGCGCCTATCCCGGCGAAGATCCGGCAACGCTGAAAACGCCTGATGTGGTAGGCCGCGCCATTGCCAATCTCGTCGCCAGCGATGCTGCCGATGGCACGCGGATTGATCTGCCGAAATAAGGTCTGAAACGAAAACTGGCCTCAGCGGACACCCGCCAAGGCCAGTTTTACTTGCACATGCAGGCCGAGCTTAATCGGTCAGATCATTCCAGACCGTCTTAAGCTTACCGAAGAAGCCGCTGGATTCAGGGCATTCCTCGCCCGTCTCCGTTGCGCGGAACTCTTCCAGCAATTCCTTCTGCCGCGCGCTGAGCTTCGTCGGTGTCTCCACCTCGATCTGGATGACCATGTCACCCCGGCCCCGGCCATTCAGCACCGGCATTCCCGCACCGCGCTGGCGCAATTGCTTGCCGGACTGGATGCCAGCCGGAATGCGGATCTCATGATCCTCGCCATCGAGCCCCGGCACGTCAATCGTGCCACCCAAGGCTGCCAGCGTGAAGCTAACCGGCACGCGGCAGAACAGGTTCGTGCCCTCGCGCTCGAACAGCGGATGACGGCGCACATGGAGGAAAATATACAGGTCGCCTGCTGGTGCGCCGCGTGGCCCAGCCTCGCCCTGCCCGGTCAGGCGGATGCGGGTGCCTTCATCGACACCGGCAGGCACCTTCACATCGAGCGAGCGCTCCTTATCCACCCGGCCTTCGCCGCGACAGGTGCGGCAGGGTGATTTGATGCGCTTGCCCGCACCATGACAGCTTGGGCAGGTGCGCTCGACAACGAAGAAGCCCTGCTGCGCGCGCACCTTGCCATGACCGGCGCAGGTCGGGCATTTTTCTACAGTCGTGCCGGGTTCCGCACCGCTGCCGTCGCACACATCGCATGGCATCGAGACATCGATATTGATCGTCGTCTCGCGGCCATGAAAGGCATCTTCAAGCGAGATTTCCATGTCGTAGCGCAGGTCTGCGCCGCGCCGCGTCTGCTGGCGTCCACCGCCCCCGCCGCCGAAACCGTCGCCAAAGATCGTCTCGAAAATATCGCTGAAATCTGAGAAGCCCGCGCCACCGGCGCCGCGACCGCCGCCCATGCCGCCCTGCTCGAAGGCTGCGTGGCCAAAGCGATCATAGGCTGCGCGCTTCTGGTCATCCTTGAGGCATTCATAGGCCTCGTTGATGGCCTTGAAATTCGCTTCGCTTTCCTGGCATCCAGGGTTGCGATCCGGGTGATATTTCATCGCCAGCTTGCGATAGGCTGCCTTGAGGGTTGCGCCGTCTGCGGTCCGCTCAACCTCCAGCAACTCGTAAAAGTCGACCTTCGTGCTCATACGCTGAAAATGCCCCGAAAAAATCAAAACCCGGCTGGCGGATGTTTCCAGCCAGCCGGGTTCGTAACCTTGTTCTTATGCTTTGTTGTCTTCGTCGACTTCGGAGAATTCCGCATCGACGACATTGTCATCGGCCTTCTGCTCAGCACCTTCGGCACCCGGAGACGCAGCAGCAGCCTGCTCCTTCTCGTAGATGG
>CAMLFF010000259.1 GCA_946479185.1 uncultured Sphingobium sp. | reverse complement strand
TTCACGAATATCTTGCCCAGTTTGATGACATTCCAGGCACCCGCGTTTTCACCGCCAAGCGCGCGCGCAAAGGCTATTGGCTCAACCAGTTCGCCATGAGCCTGATGAAGGCCGACAATCGCGAAGCCTTCAAGGCCGACGAGAGCGCCTATCTGGACAATTGGAACCTCACGCCCGCTGCCAAGCAGGCCGTGCTGGATCGCAATTATAATGCGATGATCGATGAAGGCGGCAACGTCTACTTCCTCTCCAAGCTGTTCTCCACCGATGGCAAAAGCTTCCAGTTCGCGGCCGGATCAATGACCGGCATGACGCAGGATGAATATGCACAAATGATGATTGACGGTGGCCGTTCGCCCGAAGGCGTGCGCTCCATCAAGGGAGGCTATTGATATGGCACGTATTACCTATGGCCTTACGTCCAGCCACATCCCTGCACTCGGCGCTGCCATGCAGACCGGCGCGACCGGCAATGATTATTGGAAGCCCGTCTTCGAGGGTTATCAGTGGGTCAAGGACTGGATCAAGAAGCCCGAGAATATGCCGGACGTCGTGATCCTGGTTTATAACGACCATGCCTCGGCATTCGACATGAACATCATCCCGACCTTCGCGATCGGCTGCGCCGAGAGCTTCAAGCCGGCCGATGAAGGCTGGGGCCCACGCCCTGTGCCGGACGTGATCGGCCATCCCGATCTTGCCTGGCACATCGCGCAGAGCCTCATCCTCGATGAGTTTGACATGACCATCATGAACCAGATGGACGTGGATCATGGCTGCACCGTGCCGCTCTCGATGATGTTCGGCGAGCCGGAAGCATGGCCCTGCAAGGTCATTCCGCTGCCCGTGAACGTCGTCACCTATCCGCCGCCATCGGGCAAGCGCTGCTGGAACCTTGGCGAGGCAATCAAGCGCGCCGTGGAAAGCTATGAGGAAGACCTCAACGTGCAGGTTTGGGGCACCGGCGGCATGAGCCACCAGCTCCAGGGTCCGCGTGCTGGCCTCATCAACAAAGAGTTCGACATGGCGTTCATCAAGGACCTCATCGACAACCCCGAGCGCCTGAAGAATATGCCGCATATCGAATATCTGCGTGAAGCAGGATCGGAAGGCATTGAGCTGGTCATGTGGCTCATCATGCGCGGCGCGTTGGGTGAGAAAGCGAAGGAACTGCATCGCTTCTATCACATCCCCGCATCGAACACGGCGCTGGGCCAGCTGGTTCTAGAACCGGCCTGACGCCACGCAAAGCCCTCACCCCCTCTGGGGAGAGGGTGGGAGAGGGGCTGCGCAACGCCTCAGCGATTGCCCCTCCTCTCGCCCACGCCCCCCCTCTCCCCAGCCCTCTCCCCCTGAAGGGGGCGAGGGAGAATGAAAGGACCCCCATGAGAATCGCACTCGCAGGCGCCGGCGCATTCGGCGAAAAGCATCTCGACGGCCTCAAGAATATCGACGGCGTGGAAATCACCTCCGTCATCAGCCGTCGCGCAGATCAAGCTGCGGAAGTCGCCGCCAAATATGGCGCCAAGCATAGTGGCACTGAGCTGAGCGAAGCACTGGCGCGCGACGATGTCGATGCCGTGATCCTCTGCACCCCCACCCAGCTGCACGCCGAGCAAGCCATTGCCTGCATGAATGCGGGCAAGCATGTTCAGGTTGAGATTCCACTGGCCGATAGCTGGGCGGATGCCGAGGCTGTTGTGAAGAAGCAGCAGGAAACTGGCCTCGTCTGCATGGTCGGCCATACCCGACGCTTCAACCCGAGCCACCAATATATCCACAACAAGATCACCGCGGGCGAGCTGAACCTCCAGCAGATGGACGTGCAGACCTTCTTCTTCCGCCGCAAGAATATGAATGCCAAGGGCGAGGCCCGCTCCTGGACGGACCATCTGCTCTGGCACCATGCGGCGCACACGGTTGATCTGTTCGCTTATCAGGCTGGCAAGATCGTGCAGGCCAATGCCGTTCAAGGCCCGATCCATCCGGAACTGGGCATCGCGATGGACATGTCCATCCAGTTGCGCAGCGAGAGCGGCGCGATCTGCACCCTCTCCCTCTCGTTCAACAATGATGGGCCGCTCGGCACCTTCTTCCGCTACATTGGCGACAATGGCACATGGATCGCCCGCTATGACGACCTGGTGACCGGCAAGGAAGAACCGGTCGATCTCTCCGGCGTCGCGGTTTCCAATAATGGCATCGAGCTGCAGGACCGCGAATTTATCGCAGCGATCCGCGAGGGCCGCGAGCCTAATAGTTCGGTTGCGAAGGTGCTCGATTGCTATCGCGTACTGGGCGAGCTGGAAGTTCAGCTGAACAGCCAACGCTAAAGGATTTGCGCGGCACAGCGGTCAGCGCTGGTGCCGCGCACTTCCATCTTAGGATAGCGGTCGGTCCTTGCTGGCCTTTTAAGCACTTCAGCAACATCTTCGGGCTATTGGCGCTCCGGCAGCCGCTGTTGTGAGTTTTCTGACTGGGAACGCCCGGTCCATTACAGACGTTGATTGAGTATTGCGCAGATGCCGAACACGGCGCTGACGCCATAATTACGACGAACGCATTTAAGTGCGCGTCAAGGGAGGGAATGATGTTGATCGGCTCTGAGCTGAAGCGCGCGCTGGAATCATTTGCGCAAGTGGAAGCGGACATTGTCTCGCACGGCGTGCCAGTCACGGCCGCCGAAAGCCAGGAACTCCTGCAACTGCGCCGGCAGCTCATCACGGAATTTGCGAGGTTGAGCGCTGCAATCGAAGCGGAACCGAACCTCGCCCGATCGCCATCCCTAATGACCGATGCTACCCGCTTACTGTCTGCATTCCGGACCGCAAATTCCGTCAATCAAGCTGATTGGCCGGTCGTGCGCGTGCGGGAAGATGCCGCAGGCTATAGCGTCGCCGTGCAGAGCGTCATCAGAGCATCCAGCGCATTCTGGGATTGGGCGGACCACACACTCCATTTTGCTGGGCGTCATGTCGTGCACGCAGCGAACCCATGACAGTTCATGCTGCTGACCTCTTAATCCCCAACCAATCGCTTGAGCGGCGTTGATTTTTCTCCCTCACCTCGACAAAAGCCGGGCATGACGAAATTCCAAACATCCCTCCCGACACGTGACCTCGCGGGCGTGCCGGTTTCCGCCGTCAGCCTTGGCTGCATGAACCTCTCCCACGCTTATGACGTCGCGCCGAGCCAAGAGGAGTCGACGAAGCTGCTCAACCACGCGCTCGATGCTGGGGTCACGCATCTGGACTCTGCGGCGCTTTATGGCGGCGGCAAGAATGAGCAATTGCTCGCGCATGCAGTCGGCCATCGCCGCAACAGCTTCTCGCTGGCCAGCAAATGCGTGCTCGATCTCATCGACGGCGAGCGCGTGCTCGATGGACGGCCGGAGACGATCACCGGATCGCTCGAGCGCTCGTTGAAGCGCCTCGATACCGACTATATCGACATTTATTATATGCACCGGCTGGACCGTAAAGTGCCGATCGAGGAGTCGATGGGCGCGTTGGTGAAGGCGAAGGAGGCAGGCAAGATCGGCGCGATTGGCCTATCTGAAATGTCCGCCGCGACGATCCGCCGCGCCCATGCGGTGCATCCCATTGCGGCAGTCCAGTCCGAATATTCGCCATGGGTGCGCAATCCCGAGGTAGCCGTCCTGGATGTCTGCCGCGAATTGGGCATTGCTTTCGTCGCCTTCTCGCCGGTTGCGCGTGGGATGCTCGCGGGTGCGATTACCAGCACGGAGTTTGTCGCGGGCGATATCCGCGCGCCAATGCCGAGGTTCCAGCACCCCAATTTCGATCACAACATCAAGCTGGTTGAGCAGTTCAACGCGGTGGCTGCCGGGCTTGCCATCACGCCTGCGCAACTGAGCTTGGCTTGGGTGCTGGCGCGTGATCCTGCGATTATCGCAATTCCCGGCACCCGCAGCATTGCGCATCTCGATGAGA
Source organism: uncultured Sphingobium sp. (assembly GCA_946479185.1). The sequence goes on along the minus strand of CAMLFF010000259.1, from coordinate 805 downwards.
ATATCGCCGCAGCGTCCATCACCCTTCCCGCCGAGGCGATCGCTGCGGTGGATGCGATCTTCTCACCTGGCGCGGTTGCCGGGCCGCGCTATACCGCGCCGGTGCAGGCACAGATCGACACGGAACTCCTGCCAGAAGAGGAAGCACAGGCATGAGCGGCATGGATGAGACGACCCGCCGCGCAATCGAGTGGGACTGCACCAAGCTGATCAATCGCTATACGCTGCTGAACGATGCAGCGGATTGGGACGCGGTCGCCGCGCTTTACACCGAGGATGGCCAGATGGCGCGCCCGAGTGCGCCGGATAAGCCAATCGCTGGCCGGGATGCTATTCTCGCAACGTTCAAGTCACGCCCTGCCCGTGCTGCGCGGCATGTCGTCTCCAACATCGTTGTCGATGTGCTGAGCGAGACGGAAGCGACTGCGATGAGCGTGATTGTGCTGTATCAGGGCATTGCGAATGAGAATGGTGGCTTACCCGCGCGCGACACCAGCGGGCCGCTCATCGGCACCTATACGGACCGGCTGCGCAAGAGCGCTGATGGCTGGCAGTTTGATGAAAGACGCGGTGGATTGGATTTCGCACCATGACGACGGACACTGACGACTTCACGCCCTTCCTTTCCCGCCCCTATCGCATCGAGTGGGGCCATTGCGACCCCGCGGGCATCGTCTATGCGCCGCGGTTTCTGGAGATGTTCGGCGAGAGCACGATCATGCTTTTTGAAAAGGCGCTGGGGGTGCGCAAACGCGACATGCTCAAGGCGCAAGGCGTGCTTGGTTTCCCGATGGTGGACGTCTCGG
>CAMLFF010000258.1 GCA_946479185.1 uncultured Sphingobium sp. | reverse complement strand
GGGCTGGTCAACGGCGATACGCTGAGCGGCGCTCTTGCTACCCTGGCGGGTGCCACCAGCGATGTCGGCAGCTATGCGATCACGCAGGGCACGCTGGCGGCGGGCAGCAACTATGCGCTGGGCTATACCGGCGCGAACCTGACCATCGGCCAGCGCTCGCTCGCCATCACCGCCGATGCGAAGAGCCGCGTCTATGGCGACGCCAATCCAACGCTGACCTACACGGTCGGCGGCGAGGGTCTGGTCAATGGCGATACGCTCAGCGGCGCCCTCGCCACCGCCGCCACCGGTACTAGCGATGTCGGCAGCTATGCGATCACGCAGGGGACGCTGGCTGCGGGCAGCAATTATGCGCTGGGCTACATTCCATCGAGTTTGATCGTTCAGCCCTCTCAGGCAAACAGGCCAATATTTACGGCAGGGGTGCAGCAGCGTGACAGTTTTTCTCGAGTAGAATTGCCGACGGTAAACGCTACGAATTTAACAACATATGCAACTGAGAATGCCGCGATGATAACGGAACAGGATTCATTTGGTCGTCAACCCTGCCTAGAGGATGCTCTCTGCAATAGCGTGGGAAAATAATCCTTTTTAATCAGACCTGATTTCGACCGCCATGAATCGGCAAGTTTTCCAAGAGCGTGATTTTCCTCTCAGGAGTTGGAGCCGCCGGCAAACCCGCGGTTCATTTCGAGAATTTGCAGCTACATCAGAAGGCGGAGGTTGGCGGCGGCAAAGGAAGGGCTTGAGAACGCCCTGTGGCAACAGTGATGGCTGGAGCCCTTCGCATAACATGCTAAGGACATCCGATGTTTCACATGCACGGCCGCGGCGGCACCGTCGTAATCGATGGTCTCAAATATGATTGGGAACTCCTGAGCGAGCCCCAACTATCCTCTTCCGATGGCTGGAAGGGCATGACGATCTCCTTGCGCCAGCGAGATATGCCACGCGAAGCAGTGCTGGAGTTTCCGACACCGAAGCGCCTGATGAAAGGATTGCCGAAAGGGCGTTTGCACCTCAACGACGCGGTCGCCTCGCGAGGGGTGCGAGCAGCATTGTCGGCAGGATGGGACCCAACTTCGCGCGGGAAGACGATGGTCTTCATGGTTGATGCCAACGGCGACTAAGCGCAATCGTCCGGGGCACTGGCATCGGGCGCGATACCCGTGTTTCAAGTTCAGGGTGATCCAATTTGTTCGCAACCTGAAGCGCGGCATTTCCTCCTTTGCGAGAAGGGGAGATAAGACTTTATTTTTAATCGCTTAACCAGTCGGCTTTGATCTCACCCCTATGCCCCTCCGGCGCCAGCGCGGCGCACAGGGCTTCCAGCAGGGGCGGCAGCGCCTGCGTGAAGGCGTAGGGCGGGTTGACGATATAGAGGCCCGCGCCGTTATAGATGCCGGGTTGATCTTCATCGTACAACCAATGTTCCACCCACAAAAATTTCGGGATGTTGAGCCTGCGCAACTGCGCTTTCCAGCGCGCGTGCGTGGCGCGGTCTTTCAGCGGATACCAGATTACCGTCACGCCATGCGCCCACTTGCGGTGAGCGGCGGCGAGAGTCGCGGTGATACGGGCGCGCTCGTCCAGTTGCTCGTACGGCGGGTCGATCACGACCACGCCACGCGCGGTACGCGGCGGCACCATTGCCAGCCAAAGCTCATAGGCGTCACGTTCGTGCACGGCGGCAGACGTGCCGCGCATCACGCCGCGCAGCTCATAGGCTGTCGCGGGATGTTTTTCATTCAGGATCAGCAAATCCTGAGGGCGCAGAAGCTGGGACAGAATGTGCGGCGAGCCGGGGTAAAGAAGCGGCTCGCCCCCATCATTCGCCGCCCGAACGGCCTCGCGATAGTCGTTTAGCAACGGGTTCGGATCGGCAAATGCCCGTAGCACGCCATGCACGCACTCGCCGGTGCGTTGAGCCTCGTCTCCGCCAAGGTCGTACAGCCCGCAGCCAGCATGCGTGTCGATCAGGGTCAGCGCGCTCTCTTTGAGCTGCAATGCCCGCAGGAGGGCAATCAGCAGGCTATGCTTCACGACGTCGGCGCTATTGCCCGCATGGAAGGAGTGGCGATAATTCATTGTAATTCAAAATCCCCGCAATCGGCCTTTATATCAGCTGCTTGGCGCGGAAGCCGAGCCCGTAATGGGGGCACTCCGGAACTGACATTCGTATGGTCTCTGAGAAATTGCCGGTCGGGCGTCAAGTTCGGTAAAGGATGGTGCACCTGATTGGAGCGCAGGCTTGATACAGGAGATTACTACGGTGGCGCTTGGCGGGGTGAACTGACGACAGCGTTCGGAATCAACGGACGTTAGGTTAGAAGACCGATCATCGGGCGCTTAGCTGCTCGGCAGCTATCAACGTCGCGAATGACCGGTTCTGGCGTCAGCGGACATTCGCGCCACTGCGTCCGACGGGCGTATTTTGGTCGAGGCTGTGTAAAAACGCACTGAGGCGAAGGCGGCAGATCTTGATGCGATGGCATGCGGCGCATGATTTTTGCTGAAGGTGCGGGCCGCGATCAGGTGCGGATCGCTGCAATGAGCGGCTGAATGCCCATGATCTGGATCATTCGCTTCATATTGTAGGCCAACACGCACAAACTCATCTCGGTTCTGACGTTTCTGAGGGTCTTGGTCAGAAAGTGGGTGCTGCCCATCCAGGATTTGAGCGTACCAAAGACATGCTCGACGGTCCGGCGACGGATGCCCATGGCATTGGGTAAAAGGTCCAGCCGCTTTTGCATGGCATCGATGACCGCCTCATGCTTCCATCGTTTGACGCGCTTCACTTTTTCAGTGGTACAGCGCGGTTGCAATGCGCAGCCATGGCAGGCGCTTAAGTTGCGGTAATGGTCGATGTCGCCGTGATGATCTGAACGCGCTCTTGCCTTGGTCAGATATCCCCCTGCCGGGCAGGTATATCGGTCGTGGTCGGCGTCGTACACGAAGTCGGCCTTAGTGAATAAACCGCGCTGGGCCTTGCCGGACGTGTCGGTTCTGGGCACGCAGGGTAAAATGCCGGTGCCTTCGCATTCCAGCACCTGTTCGCCGTTCATATAGCCGCGATCCGCCAGGACGGTGATTTCGGGTGCGGCGATAGCCGCTTGCGCTTGCCGGCCCATCGGCGGGAGTTGCGCCCGGTCATTGCCCTCGTTCACCACTTCGTGCGCCACAATGAGGTGGTGTTCGGCATCCACCGCTGCCTGCAGGTTGTAGCCGACAATGCCAGTGCCGCGACCACTGCTGTTCATGGACCTGGCATCCGGATCGGTCAGCGACACCTGATGATCGGGGGCCGCTTCGACCTGTGCGGCCATTTCCTTCAGGAACCGCATCTGGCCGCGCAAGCCCGCGATCTTCTCGCGGATCTGTTCGACCCGTGCTTGCGGAACGTCACTGACCTCACGATCGGCACGATCGAGGGCGGCAAGGTAGCGCTCGATGCTGGCCTCGACCTGCTCGATCCGCTTGGCCGCCTTTTGTTCTGTGTAGTTGCGATCCCGGTTGTTCACCGCTTTGAACTTGCTGCCGTCGATCGCGACGGTTGCCTGTCCGAACAGGCTCAACTGTCGGCACAGAACCACAAACTGGCTGCAGACCGCCCGGATGGCTGTACCATCGTCCCGTCGAAAGTTGGCTATCGTCTTGAAGTCCGGGGCCAATCGACCGGTCAGCCACATCAGTTCGATATTGCGCTGTGCCTCGCGCTCCAGCCGCCGGCTCGACTGGATCCGGTTCAGATAGCCGTATAGGTAGATCTTGAGCATCGTCGAAGGATGATACGCCGGGCGCCCGGTATGCGCTGGCGTCGCCCCAGCAAAGCCAACAGCCACCAGATCCAGCTCGTCGATGAACGCCTCGACAACCCGAACCGGGTTATCTACAGCGACATAATCATCGAGCGATGCCGGCAGCAGAGAGCCCTGCCGGCGGTCTTGTTCTTCCACGAAACGGCCCATCCTAAAGCCTCCCGGTGTCCGGGATAACTCTACCATGAAACGGCGTTTTTACACAGCCTCGGTCGACAGCTGCCAGGTCATTTGCCCGCTCAATCCGCCGTGCCCACCACGCGCTAGGATGCAGGGTAGATCGCGCTCGTTGCAAGCTCGATCCCATTCGCTCACAAGATCATTTATATCGAAATCCAACGTCGCCGGTGCCCTCAACGAGCTATAGATCGCCAAATAAGCGCTGGGATCAATGCTAGCTAATTGCTGCAGATAGATCCTGTCCGGACCAGCCGCTTGCAAGCGCCATTCTCGGCTTCGCTGACGACAAGGTTGGGTAGAGGATAAACCTATGCCAACGGCAAATTGTATGAGACGAAACTCGTTTTACGAGACCAGCCATTACCTTCATAGAGCGATTGCGCCGCCAAATTGTCGTGGGCGGTAGAAAGCGTAGGACGGACCGCTCCAACCGCCTTTCTGTAGTCGGCAGCCGCAGTCATTAATGCCTTCCGAGCTTCTCTGCCGCGTTCTTCTGGAGATAGGAGCAGATCGTTCAGAATGAATGTCCGATCAGCTCTGGCGGATGAAAAACTCGGAAAGAGCTGTGCAAATCCGATAGCCTGACCGTCTGAGAGAGCGATGAAGATGATCGACTGAAGGCGCCGGAGCCGGTCTAGGAGGAACGATCGGGCCACGTCTTCATCTGGATTTTGTCCGTAGAAAGTGCGGTAGCCGTCAAACTGAACCGCGCCCGTTTTGCCGGAGGCTCCAACTTCTGAGTAAGTGGAGCCGATATGAGCAAGACGACGA
>CAMLFF010000257.1 GCA_946479185.1 uncultured Sphingobium sp. | reverse complement strand
AAAGGCCCAAAGCCCAATCCGCCGCCGATAGCGCAGGATCATCGGCGCTTTGAGCAGCTTAGCCAAAGGCGCAAGCGCCAGCGTGACGCACAGGAAGCGCAGACCCCATAGCCCGAGCGAACGCAGCACATATTCAATGGGGTTGGCCGTCAGATCATCCGTGAAGGCCTGCCACACATAGAGAAGCAGCGGCGCGGCACACAGCAGCCAGACCAAAGCCGAGATGAGGCGATCACGCCAGAGCCTGCTCATCAGCCCGCCTCAGTAGAGATTGCGCGCGCTTTGGCCGCGATACATGTTCGCCACCAGCCCGCCATAGCCATTGAAGGGCAGCGTCTTGCGCTTGAAGAACTCGCCAATGCGCCGCTCGGTCGCCTGCGACCAGCGCGGATGATCGACGTCCGGGTTCACATTGCCGTAAAAGCCATATTCATCAGGCGCGAGCATCTGCCAGCTGGTGCGCGGCTGGCGATCCACCAAGCTGATCCGTACGATCGACTTGATGCCCTTGAAGCCATATTTCCACGGCACGACGAGGCGGATCGGCGCGCCATTCTGGTTGGGTAGCGTGTTGCCGTACAGCCCGACCGCCAGCATCGCGAGCGGGTGCATGGCCTCATCCATGCGCAGCCCTTCGCGATAGGGCCAGTCGATGCTGGGGCGGCGCATGCCCGGCATCTGCTTGGGATCATTGAGGGTCTGGAAGGCCACGAACTTGGCCTTGCTGGAGGGCTCCACCTCCGCCAGCAATTTGTTGAGCGAAAAGCCCACCCAGGGGATGACCATCGACCAGGCCTCCACGCAGCGCATGCGGTAAATGCGCTCTTCAAGCGGGAAGCGGCGGAGGATGTCCTCAATGGCGAAGGTGCGCGGCTTGGCGCACAATCCATCGACCGTCACCGTCCAGGGCCGCGTGCGCAGGCTCCCGGCATTGGCCGCCGGATCTTCCTTGCCGGTGCCAAACTCATAAAAATTATTGTAGCCGGTCACATCCTTGAGAGGCGTCTTATCCTCCGTGATGGACATTTTGTTCGGCCCATATTTGAGCGCCGCAGCCTGCGCCGCCGAGGGCATGATAAGCGAACCTGCCCCAATGGCTGCCGCAGCGCCGAAGATGAACTCGCGACGCTTGAGATAGAGGCCGTAGTCCGTGACCTCATTCTCGGTCATGTCCGGGGCATTGCGGATCAGCATGGCGGTATCCTCTCAGGTCGCTGCGCAAGATGCGGCAATGCCGGGCGCGAAGCCAGTGCAATGTGCCAATCTAAAGCTGAACGGGCGGTGAGCGCCCACGCAATTCCTCCCCGCTTGCGGGGAGGGGAACCGCCGAAGGTGGTGGAGGGGGATGCCGACTTCGAGCGACGTTGCCTCGCGCCGCACGCCCCCTCCGTCAGCGCTTCGCGCCGCCACCTCCCCGCGAGCGGGGAGGAATTAAGTCAGTGCGCCGCGCCCCAGCTCACTCCCGTCCCAATCTCCACGCCCAACGGCACGGACAGCGTCACCGTCGGCGCAGCAGCCCCCGCCATCACATCCCGAATGATCGGCGTGGCGGCCTCCACATCACCCTCGGGCAGCTCGAACACCAGCTCGTCATGCACTTGCAGCAACATCCGCACGCGGTGCAGCCCGGCATCGGCCAGCGCCGGCCCCATGCGCACCATCGCGCGCTTGATGATATCCGCGCTCGTGCCCTGAATGGGCGCATTGATAGCGGCGCGCTCGGCCCCCTGCCGCACATGCTGCACGCTCGCCTTGATCTGCGGAAACCAGGTCTTGCGCCCGAACAGCGTCTGCGTGTGGCCGGTTGCCCGCACCCGCTCCAGCGTCTCGTTGATATAGGCCGAGATGCCGGGAAACCGCTCGAAATAGCGCGAGATCATCGCCTGCGCCTCATCCGCGTCAATCTCTAGCCGCGCGGCTAGGCCCCAGCGAGAAATCCCGTAGAGGATCGCGAAGTTGATCGTCTTGGCCCGGCCGCGCGTATCGCGATTGACCTCGCCAAACAGCTCGCGCGCAGTGGCCGCGTGAATATCCTCACCGCGCAGGAAGGCATCCCGCAGCGCGGGCACATCGGCCATGTGCGCGGCAAGCCGCAGCTCGATCTGGCTATAATCCGCCGCAAGGATCACATTGCCAGGCTCAGCGATGAAGGCATCGCGAATCTGGCGGCCCGTCTCCGTGCGGATGGGGATATTCTGCAGGTTCGGGTCGGTCGAGGAAAGCCGCCCGGTCTGCGCCCCGGTGAGGCTGTAGCTCGTGTGCACGCGCCCGGTGTCGCGGTTGATCTGGGCCTGCAGCGCATCGGTGTAGGTCGATTTGAGCTTGGAAAGCTGGCGCCAGTCCAGCACCAACCCGGCAATCTCCGCGCCTTCTGCCTTCATCCGCTCCAGCACGGTCACATCCGTTGAATAAGCGCCGGACTTGCCCTTTTTTCCGCCCTTGAGGCCCATCTTCTCGAAGAGGATGGCGCCAAGCTGCTGGGTAGAGCCAATGGCGAAGGGCTGGCCAGCCGCTGCGTGAATCTCTTCCTCCAGCCGCGCCATTTCCTGCGTGAAGCGGCCCGAGAGGCGCGAGAGATGATCGCGGTCCACCTTGATCCCTGCCCGCTCCATGCCCGCCACAACGGGAATGAGAGGCCGATCAACCAGCTCATAAATGCGCGTGGCACCCTCTTGCGCGAGGCGCGGCTTGAGGCGTGTCCACAGGCGATACGTCACATCCGCATCTTCCGCGCCATAGCGGGTGGCAGCATCGAGCGGCACTTGCGCAAAGCTGATCTGCTTCTTGCCCGTGCCCGCAACCTCCTTGAAGCTGATGCACTGATGCTGGAGCAGGCTCTGCGCCAGCTCATCCATGGCATGCCCGGCCAACGACTGGCCCGCATCAAGATCGAAGCTCATCACCATCGTATCGTCGATGGGCGAAACGGGCAGGCCATTGCGGGCCAGCACGTTGAGATCATATTTGATATTATGCCCGATCTTGAGCACGCCGGGATCGCTCAGCAGCGGCTTGAGGCGCGCAATGGCATCTCCAAGCGGGATCTGCGGCGGCACTTCACCAAACATATCATCGCTGCTGCGGTGCGCGAGCGGGATGTAGCAGGCCTTGCCCGGCGCGGTGGCAAGGCAGATGCCCACGAGGCCCGACGCGATGGAATCGAGCGCGTCCGTCTCGGTATCGATGGCGATGACGCCGCTGGCATAACTTTGCGCAATCCAGTGATCGAGCCGGTCGAGCGAGGTCACCATTTCATAGCCATCGCGGTCCACCGGCGCGAGCGGCACGAAGGGCGGGGTCTCGGGCGTCTCGCTGGCAGGCGCACTGCTTTCCACAGCGGCAACCGGTTCGCCAATCACGCGGCCCGGCGCTTTGGAGGCAAGGCGCGAGAGCAACGCTTTAAAGCCCTGATCCTCAAGGAACAGCCGCAGCGGCTCGGCGGGAATGCCATCCAGCTTGAGCTCATCAAGGCTGTGCGGCAGCGGCACTTCACAATGCAGCGTCACCAGCTCACGCGATAGCCGCGCGAGAGCGGCATGCTCGATCAGCCGCTCCTTGAGCTTGGAGGGCTTCATATCATGCGCGGCGGCCAGCACGCTTTCCAGATCGCCAAACTCGTTGATGAGCTTGGCAGCAGTCTTCGCGCCGACACCCGGAACGCCCGGAACATTGTCCACACTGTCGCCCATCAGCGCCAGCACGTCGCGCAATTGCGTGGGCAACACGCCAAATTTTTCCATGACATAGCTATCGCCACGCCGCTCATTCTTCATCGTATCGAGCATATCCACGCCCGGCTGGATGAGCTGAGCAAGGTCCTTGTCCGACGAGACTATGGTGACGTCCCAACCCTGCTCGACTGCCTTGACGGTGTAGGTTGCGATAATGTCATCCGCCTCGAACCCGGCTTCCTCGATGCACGGCAGCGAGAAAGCGCGCGTTGCCTCGCGGATCAAAGGGAATTGCGGGATGAGGTCTTCCGGCGCGGGCGGGCGATGGGCTTTGTACTGATCGTACAGATCATTGCGGAAGGTGTGCGAGCCCTTGTCCAATATCACCGCGAGGTGGGTCGGCCCCTCCTCCTTGTCCAGCGCATCGGCGAGCTTCCACAGCATCGCCGTATAGCCATACACCGCGCCCGCAGGCACGCCGTGGCGATTGGTGAGCGGCGGGAGCTGGTGATAGGCGCGAAAAATATAGCTCGAGCCATCGACGAGGTAGAGGTGATTCCGGGAGGTCATGGCCAGCGGGATAGCGCGGCCAAGGGCGCGAGGCCAGCGCGGGATTTCAGTTCTGAGATCCTCCCCGCTTGTGGGGGAGGGGGACCGCCAAAGCGGTGGAGGGGGCTGGCGGTTTGCGGCGAGGTTAGCGCGTGAAGCGCCCCCCTCCGTCAGCGCTCCGCGCTGCCACCTCCCCACAAGCAGGGAGGGATTGGTATCCTCACCCATCCACCGCACGACGCCCCAGCGCCGGATCATCCGTGAACAGCCCATCGATCCCCAGCGCCAGATAGCGCCGCATCTCCGCAACCGAGCCTGCATCATTGCGCGCATCCGGCCCGCCCGGCCCACGCAGATCGGCGGGGAGGAAACGGTTTTCCGGACGGAAGGTGTAAGGGCGCACGAGCAGCCCCGCCGCATGGGCATCGGCCACGAAGCTGGTGGGTTTGTCGAGCTTTTCATCGGCATCGAGCGGCATGAGCATCCGCGAAGATGGCCCAACAATATCGGCATAGTCGGCGATTTGCGCGAAACCATCCGGTGCCGCCATATCGCCATAGGTGGT
>CAMLFF010000256.1 GCA_946479185.1 uncultured Sphingobium sp. | reverse complement strand
ACGGAGCATTTTTGACAACAGATTCACCCCTTGATTCACTGCGCTGCGGCGTGATTGCCGTTGTGGGCGCGCCCAATGCGGGCAAATCCACGCTGGTCAATGCGCTGGTCGGCCAGAAGGTCGCGATCACCAGCCCCAAGGCGCAGACGACGCGCACCCGCGTGCTGGGCGTGGCCATCGAGGGGCCAACGCAGCTCATCCTCGTCGACACGCCGGGCATCTTCAACCCAGGCCGCAGGCTTGACCGCGCGATGGTGCAGGCGGCCTGGGGCGGCACGCAGGATGCAGACCTGATCGCGCTGATCGTGGATGGTCGCGCAGGGCTTGGCCCCAAGATGGAGCCGATCCTTGAAGGGCTGGCGCACCGCAGCGAGAAGAAATGGCTGATCCTCAACAAGGTGGATATCGCCGCCAAGGACCGGCTGCTCACGCTTACCGAACGCCTCCACGACCGCGTGACCTTCGCCGAGACATTTTATGTGAGCGCCGCGACGGGCGACGGCTTGCCCGAACTCAAGACCGCGATGACGCAGGCAGTGCCCGAGGGGCCGTGGCACTTCCCGGAGGATCAGGTGTCCGATGCCACCGATCGCCTGATGGCCGCCGAGATCACGCGCGAGCAGCTTTATCATCAGCTTCACGAAGAGCTGCCCTACCAAAGCGCGGTCGAGACCGAGCAATATAAGGAGCGTGCGGATGGATCGGTGGAGATCCACCAGCAGATCCTCGTCGCCCGGCCAACCCAGCGCGGTATCATCCTTGGCAAAGGCGGGCAGCGCCTCAAGGAAATCGGGAGCAAAGCGCGCGCTGAACTCTCCGCGCTAATGGGCGTTCAGGTCCACCTCTACCTCCATGTCAAAGTGAAGGAAGGCTGGGACGAGGACCGCCATGTCTATCGCGATCTGGGCCTCGACTGGGTCGAGTAAACGCCTGCTAAAAATCAGACGGAATCAACGACGCGCAAGGCGCGATGGCTTGACCCCATCGCGCCAAACAGGCAGCAGGTTTGGCATAGCCTGTTGAACAACGCTTGTTTTGCAAAGCACGCAGAGAGGATATCGTCATGAGCAATCGCCGCATGGTCACCATCGCGCCCACCGGGGGCACGTCGATGAAGAGCGCCAACCCTGCCCTGCCCACCCAGCCGCAGGAAATCGCGGATGATGTGTATGCCTGCTACAAGGCGGGCGCATCCATCGCGGCCATCCATGCGCGGCGGCCCGACGATTTGGCAACCTGCAACCCGGATATCTATCGCGACATCAATGATCGCATCCGCGCCAAATGCGATATCATCCTCAACAATAGCACTGGCGGCGGTAACACCGGCGACATGCTGATCGAGCGGGCTGATGGCATGTTCGAGAACAGCTTTGAGGAGCGCCTGAAGGGTACCGAGGGCGGCGCAGACATGTGCACCTTCGACGGTGTAACCGTGGTCGATACGATGAGCGGCAAGGATGTGCTGGTGATCACGCCGCCCACGCGCTGCGAAACTTTGGTCAAGGCGATGGTCGACAAGGGCATCAAGCCCGAGTGGGAAGTCTTCTCGCCCGAGCATATCTTGCAGGACGTCACCCGCCTCATTCAGATGGGCTATGACAAGCCGCCCTACTACATCAACATCGTGCTGGGCGGTGAGAAGGGCTTTCAGGGCGCCATGCCCTACAGCATGGATATCCTCGACTTCATGGTGAAGTGCCTGCCGCCCCAGTCGATCTGGTGCATCTCCGGCATTGGCCCGGCGCAACTGCCCGCGACCACGCAAGCGCTGCTGCTCGGCGGCCATGTGCGCGTAGGCCTTGAGGATAATCACTATTATTCGCGCGGCGTGAAGGCGACGAACCTGATGCTGATGGAGCGTCAGATCCGCATCATGAACGAGCTTGGCTATGAGCCGATGAGCGCGGCTGAATCGCGTGAGTTGCTGGGGTTGGCTGCCGTCTGATCTGACTCATCATTGACTGCTTTTTCGCGGCGGCCTCTCAATCCTGAGGGGCCGCCGCTTTGTTTTCGCCACGTCGCCAGACCAGACTGTGCGCCCTGATCCACCCGCACATTTCCCCACTTGCAAATGATATCGATTCTCATTAACCGCAGCGCCAGATTTGATCCGGCCTTGCCTGCTCGTGGTTCCACGGCATCCCCGGTCCGATGAGATCATCATATCCAGGGGGAAATCATGCGTCGTTCATTCCGTTCATTCCGTTCGTTACTGGCCAGCTCTGTCATGCTGATCGCGCCTACGCTGGCACTTGCCCAGCAGCCCAGAGCGGCTGCCGATGACGCAGGTGATACCATCATCGTCACCGCCTATGGCCGCACCAACGATCCGAGCGCAGCCACCGGCCTTCCCCTCTCACCCATCGAAACACCGCAGACCATCAGCGTCATTACGCGCCAGCAGATTGACGATCAGGCCTTCAACTCGATCAATGATGCGCTCGATTTCACTGTCGGCATCTCCAAGAAGGATGTTGATCGGGGCCGCAGCGCAATTTCCGCGCGTGGCTTTGAAGTGCAGAATTTCCAGCTTGATGGCGCGCCCTTCGCCAATGGCAATGTCGGCTTTGGCGAAACGAGCACCGCGCAATATGAGCGCGTCGATCTGGTGCGGGGCGCCGCAGGTCTGATGCACGGCGCAGGTGATCCATCAGCGGTCGTCAACCTCATCCGCAAACATGCCGATGCCGATGCGTTCAAGGGCTATGTCAGCCTAGAGGGCGGCTCGTGGGACCGGATCGCCGCAACGCTCGATGCGCAATCGCCCCTCAACGCCGCTGGCACCATTCGCCTTCGTGCCGTCGCTCAGGCCTTTCGTCAGGAAGCCTTTGTCGATCGGGAGAAGAAGCAGGGGCGCCTGCTCTATGGCGTGCTGGATATGGACCTTGGCGAGCGCACGACCTTCTCCGTGGGCGCCAGCTATCAGCGCGATGAGCGGGATGGTGTCCTGTGGTCCCAGCTCCCCTATTGGTATAGCGATGGCACCCGCACAGACTGGCCGCGCTCCAAGACCACCGGCACGGACTGGGGCTTTTGGAACACGACGGAAATCTCCGCCTTCGCAACCTTGTCTCACAAGCTTGGCGAATGGACTGTTCGCGGCGACGTCGCCTATCATAAGGGTCTCGAAAATTCGAAGCTGCTCTGGCTTTCGGGCATCCCGGATCGCGTGACCGGGCAAGGCGTCAGCACAGCTGGCTATTGGTATCACGCCAAGCCCGAGCAATGGCATGGCAGCGTTCAGGCCAATGGCCCCTTCACGCTCTTTGGGGGCGAGCATGATCTGTCGCTGGGCGCAATGGCGAGCACCCTCAATGATGGCTGGACCAACCGTGATCCGGTGGCCATCGATCCCATCAATAATTTCAATCTCTTCAACGGCGAGCTGGCCGATCCGGTCTGGGGCAATCGCTATGCACTTTCGAGTGGCGACACCACGCAGATCGCCGTTTATGGCACAACGCGGATCAGCATTATCGATGGTTTGAAGCTCATCGCGGGCGGACGCCTCAGCAACTTCAAGCGCAATGAAGGGCCAACATCCTGGGGTGGGGCGCCATACAGCATCTCCTACAAGGGCGTTTTCACGCCTTATGCGGGCCTCATTTACAACATCACGCCCAGCGTGTCGGTCTATGCAAGCTATACTCAGATCTTCAAGCCACAGGGCAATGTGCGAGATCGCAATGGCAATCTGCTGAGCCCGCTCGAGGGCAAGAATTATGAAGCAGGCATCAAGGCGCAATTGCTCGACGGGCGCATTCTGGCGACCGCTGCCGTCTATCGCATCGAGCAGGATAATCTTGCCATTCCGGATGCAGGCGTGCTGGTGCCCGGCACCTCGAACGCCGCCTATCGCGCGGCGCAAGGCACAGTCGCCAAGGGCTATGAGCTGGAGCTGGTCGGTAAGGTCACACCGCAATGGGATCTCAGCGCCGGTTGGAGCCATTATAGCGCCAAGGATGACCAGGGCGCTCATGTGATCGCCCATCAGCCGCGCCGGGCATTCAATCTCTCGACGCGCTATGATTTTGTCGACACGCTGGAAGGCTTCAGCATCGGCGGCGCCGTGAAATGGGAGAGCCGCCCGCCCGTGACGGCGGCCAACCCCGGCTCGGGCGCCATGCAGGCCATCGGCCAGCCAGCTTATGCCCTCGTCAATCTGATGGCGCGCTACGCTGTGAGCGAGCAGCTTTCGCTCCAACTCAATGTCGACAATGTGTTCGACAAGGAATTTTTCAGCGGCAATGTGTGGTTCCCCGGCTTCGTCTATGGTGAGCCGAGAAATGCCCGTGTGACGCTGAAATATAATTTCTAAAGGGCATCCACCCGCTGCGCCCGTGACGTTTGACAGGGGCGCAGCGACCCTCCAAGACTTTCCGCGACGAGCATGATGGGGCTTCATTGGCGATGATGAGCCTGCGCGAAACGGGAATGACGACATGGCGGATGCCTCTGGTTTTGGTTTGGGGCAGGCGATCATTCTGCTGGGCGCCAGCGTTGTCGCGGTGCCGCTGTTCCGGCGGCTCGGCCTTGGCTCCGTGCTGGGGTATCTCTGCGCGGGACTGCTGATTGGCCCCTCCGCGCTGGCGCTGGTCAATGATCCGCTCACGCTGATGCACATTGCGGAGCTTGGCGTGGTCATGTTCCTCTTCATCATCGGGCTGGAGATGCGACCTCGCAAACTGTGGAAACTGCGGCGGCAAATCTTTGGCCTTGGCGCCGCGCAAGTGCTGTGTTGCGGCGCGCTGCTCACGCTGCTCGGCATCGCGGCGGGCTTTGCG
>CAMLFF010000255.1 GCA_946479185.1 uncultured Sphingobium sp. | reverse complement strand
ACTGTATGTCAGTATTTCAATGGCTTAGCTGCCATATAATTTGGCTGGGGATCCTGCCGCCCCAGCCAAATTCCGCTGGGCGCTGATTGTTGCAGCGCCATGATCGCATAACCGGGTGCCGACATTGAGCATATGTCGAAGCAACTCACCGCCGATTACGACGGTGAAGCAATATGTTCAGCGCTCCCAGCTCATGATTTTGTAAGCGAAACGTGGCGCTTTAGCGCCCCCCCGATTCAGGGGGATGCGTCGGTTCAGTCCTGCTGTCATGTTCATGGCATCGCGCGGCCAAGTGGTCGGGTGGGGCCGTGCGTCAGCTTTGGCGTGATCGGTGATGCAATGCGTCCCAGTTCGCGCCTTCGAGCGCCGTCGTTTGTGGGAGCGGCGGCGCTCATCTGGCCGGTCTGGTTTTGGCGAGGCCGCGTGATTGCGCCTTTCAGTGTTGCTCGCGTAGGGCGGGTGAGCACCCCGCAGGGTCGAGCCTAGGCTCAGTCCATGCGATCACCCATCCGTTCGCCCAGCCGCACGGAGCGCTCCGGCGCCCAATCACTGTTGAAATTGATGCGATCCTGTTGGAACAGCAGAATGACCGTCGAGCCCAAGAGGAAGCGGCCCATCTCTTCGCCCTTTTTCAACATGACGGTTTGATCTGCATAGATCCATTCCCGCATCTCGCCGGTCCTTTTCGGGTTGACGACGCCGTGCCAGACGGTCGCGATGCTGCCCACGATGGTGGCGCCGACCAGCACCATGACAAAGGGGCCATGTTCGGCAGAGGCAAATTCACACACCACACGCTCGTTGCGCGCAAACAGCTTTGGCACGCCGCGCGCGGTTGCCGGGTTCACCGAGAATAGGCTCCCCGGCACATAGATCATCCGTTTGAGCTGGCCATCGCAGGGCATATGCAGGCGGTGATAATCTTTGGGCGAGAGGTACAGATTGGCGAAGCTGCCGTGACGGAATTGGGCGGCAAGGGCAGGATCGCCGCCGACCAGCTCAGTCGTCGTGAAACGATGCCCTTTGGCCTGCAGGATGTGATGATCATCAATGGCGCCCAACTGGCTGATCGCGCCATCGACCGGCGAGACAAAGGCGGCATTCGAAATTGGGCGCGTACCTGCTTTGAGCGACCGGGTGAAGAAGTCGTTGAAGCTTGCATAGCTGCCAATGTCGCCATTCGCCGCTTCGCTCATATCGACGCTATATTTGCCGACGAACCAGCGGATCAGGCGGGTCGTCATTGCGCCGCCCTGCGCCCCGGCGATGCGGCCTGCCAAAATGGTCAGGCCTTGCTTGGGGAGCAGATGGTGCAGCATAATTTTCAGGCGATCAAACATCAGGAACCTCAAAAGGCGTAGGCTGGCGACCATGTCACGCGGCGGTCGGGCTATGCAAGGCGCGCTTCACTTTGTCGCGACTATAGGGTCTCGGTCTCATGCTCCGAAGCAGCAATATGATGCAGGACAATGCCGGATGTGGTCGCCACATTGAGGGAGTCAAATCCGCCGCTCATCGCAATCTGAATGCTTTGCGTGCGCTGCATGATTTCGGCTGACAGGCCAGGCCCTTCTGCGCCAAGGAAGACAGCGGTCCGGGGCGCAGGCTGCCAGTCCTTCAGCAGGCAATTGCCAGCGGGGCTCAGCGCAACCGGACTGAACCCGTGACGATCGAGCAAGTCGACGGCATCCTCGTGCCGCGCCATCTGCGCGAAGGGGACCATCAGCGTTCCACCCACGGAGACGCGGATTGCCTTGCGGTAGAGCGGGTCGCAGCAATCGGCGTCGAGCAGCACTGCCGTGACGCCAAAGGCAGCCGCGTTCCTGAAGATGCCACCCATATTATCATGATTGGCAATGCCGGAGAGGACGAGGACGGTCGCGCTCTGCCCGCAGGCCGCCAGTAATTGCGCTGCGGTCGGCGTTTCCGTCCGGCGGCCTATGCCAAGGATGCCCCGATGCAGCGGAAAGCCTGCAATTGCGTCGATCACCTTCTGCGCGGCCACATAAACGGGCACGTCGTCCGCTAGGCGAGCGATGACCGATTGAAGCTCATCGACCCGCTTGCTCGCGATCAGAAGCGAAATGAGCCGGTGCCCGGCGTTGTCCGTCAGCTTCTCGACAACGACCTTGCCCTCCGCCACAAACAGGCCATCGCGACCTACCAGATCCCGCTCGCGAATGTCGCGATAAACGTCGATGCGGGGGTCGTGAAGGTCGGTGATCTCGATCAGATCAGCCATGCGCTCGTTCTTCCGTGTTAAAGTGTCAGCGCCAGCCATAAGGGCATATCACATATGAAGCCGAGCATTTCCGTTATCACCCTGGGCGTTTCTGACCTTGCGCGATCCCTGGCTTTCTATCGCGATGGCCTTGGCCTCCCCACTGCGGGCATCATCGGTCGGGAATTTGAACCTGGCGCGGTTGCCTTGTTCGACCTCTCCCACGGGCTCAAGCTGGCGATATGGGGCGCAAGACGATATCGCGCATGACACAGGGCTCGCCAAGCAACCGGTGTCGCCAACCGCTTTCACGCTTGGGCATAATGTTGCGGATCGGGCAGAGGTCGATCAAATCATGGCCGCTGCTCGCGAAGCCGGGGCGCAGGTGATTAAGACGCCGCAGGATACTTTCTATGGCGGCTATGCTGGCTATTTTCGAGACCCCGATGGCCATCTTTGGGAAATCGTGTGGAATCCGGATCTTTTGCCCTCGGGCGATTGAAAAACGCGCTGCGCAGAGTCGGCATGCGGACGCTAGCCAGCTCTGCGTAAACGCGGTGTGATATTTGTTTCAGACTCATCGGACACGGTAACCTGTCGGCCTGCCTCAACGCCCTGAGCACGGCGCAGGAGCATGCCCGTCATCGTTTCACGATCGACCGCTTTTGAGAACAGAAAGCCCTGGCCGAGCATGCAACCAAAGCTGCGTAATTGAGCAAGTTGTGCTTCGTCCTCAATGCCCTCCGCCACCACTTTGATGCCGAGCTTGGCGGCGATGCCCAATAGCCCTTCGACGATTGCGCTGCTGGGCGCATTCGGAGCGA
The DNA here is from genome assembly GCA_946479185.1 of uncultured Sphingobium sp. The sequence goes on along the minus strand of CAMLFF010000255.1, from coordinate 1,753 downwards.
GACTGTCGACGAAGGATTTGTCGATCTTGATGACATCGACCGGGACGGTGAGCAGATGGGTGAGCGAGGCAAAGCCGGTGCCAAAATCATCCAGCGCCACGCGAAGCCCTAGCGCGCGCATGGCGGCGACTTCCCGCGCGATCACATGGTCCCGCCGCCCCATATAAACATTTTCCGTTATCTCGACGATGAGGTGATTGAGCGGCACATTCCCGCGCGCAAATGCATCGGCAAGCAGAGCGCCCAGCTTGCCCTTGTGAACGTCAGCGTAGGACACGTTGAGACCGATATGCTGGAACGGAATGCCAAGATCGAGCCAGGATCGCAGGTCCCTGACGATCTGGGCCAGCATGCGCTCGGTCAGCGCGCAGGCGACATGCGCGTCGCTGGTCGCCTCGCAAAATTCCGAGGCTGAGATGATGCGGCCGTCCGGCGTGATGAGGCGGCAAAGGGCTTCCGCACCGACGATTTCGCCTGTGTCGAGATGGACGACCGGCTGGTAATAAGCTTCGATGCGGTTATCCCGCAGGGCCTCGCTCACGTCGCGGATGGCCTTCAGCCGCTTGGTGATCGTGGTGCCGATGCCCGGCCAATAGCGCACAAATCCGCCACGGCCGGTCTCCTTGGCATGATACAGGGCGAAGTCGGCCTTTTGGCGCACGCTGTCTGCGCACAGATCGTCTGCGGATAATAGGGCGCCGCCGATGGTCGCTTGCGGATGGATGAGATGGCCATCGCAGGAGGCAGACTCATCCACAGCATCTAAAATCCGTTGTGCGATGTCTTCAATATCAATGCGTGATGCCGAGCTCTTAACGATTACCGCAAACTCATCACCCCCAAGGCGAAAAGCTATGTCTGGTTTCACAGCCTCCATAACACGGGTGGCGACCTGTTTGAGCAGTTCATCGCCGGCCTGATGCCCGAACGTGTCATTCGTGACCTTGAGATTATCGAGATCGATGACGAGGATGGCCCAGTCGCCCGGCATGTCACAGGGCAGGGCAGCCAGCGCCGTGTTGAAACACGCGCGATTGGCGAGGCCGGTTAAGGCGTCGCTATTTGCCAGCCGGTCGCGTTCCAGCACGCGTTCATGACGCTCCAGAGCGATCATGGCGAGGTGGAGGCAGGTGGCCACGATCGCCTTTTCCTGCTCGGTAGGCCCGCGCTGCTCGCGATAATAGAAGGCGAAGGTGCCGAGCACCTGGCCCGCAGCGTCGCAAATGGGGCTGGACCAGCAGGCTTGCAGCCCAAGCGGCAGAATGCGGTGCCTGAACGTTACCCATTTTGGATCGGTCGCGACATCGGTGACGGCGACGGGAAGCTTGTGATAGGCTGCAGCCCCGCAAGACCCGACATTTGGCCCGATGACTAAGCCATCAAGCGATGAGGAATAAGAGTCCGGCAGGCTGGGTGCGGAGAGGGGGTGCAGAACGCCATTCACATCGACCCGAAGCATGGAACAGATCACGCCGGGAGCCAGCGCCTCAACTGCCAGGCAAAGCCGGTCCATCGTGCATTTGAGGGGTTTTCCCGTGGCCACCATTTCTAGAATGATGTTCTGAAGATGGAGCATGACGTCCGGATCTCACATGGGGGTGGCGCAAGCTTACACATTGCTCATGAAGATCGAGTCAGCAGATAGAGTCAAAATGCTGCTAACCCCGGGCCTTTCACATTAATCTGCGTTATAGGCGCCAGCCAATTTGGCGGCTCATGCGCGGGAATTGGTCCTACGAAAGGGCGTGTTCAA
>CAMLFF010000254.1 GCA_946479185.1 uncultured Sphingobium sp. | reverse complement strand
CTAGAAGGCGTAATCGGAACATGGTCCACACTCGAGACGGTACAGTCCGCCTTTGTGTGTGATGTCAGGAAACTATGAATAAGAGGTTCACAAGCTACGGAAATTGGGATCCTTTAGCGGGTTATCCACAGGGGCTGCTCCGTGCGGTTCTTTGGGGTGGGGCCCTCTAGAATGAAGTTGGCAGCAGGCCGTGTGATCGAACGGCGCTCGTTTTATAGCATTGAAATATAAAAGAACATTATGAGTGGGTGACTGCTATCTCTTGCGCGCACTCAATCTTCTGTCAGCAAGCCATGCTCCAGCCGTACCACGCGATTTGCCGATGCAATCGTCTCGGGCCGATGTGCGATAATGATACGCGTGATGCCAAGTTCGCTCACTGCTTTGTTAACCAAAGACTCATGCTCGAGGTCGAGATGCGCTGTGCCTTCATCGAGCAGAAGCATCTTGGGTTGGCGGTAGAGCGCTCGCGCGAGCAGGATGCGTTGGCGCTGACCACCCGAGAGGGTGGAGCCCATGTCGCCCACAAGGGTATGATGGCGCATCGGCATGGCATCGATATCATCCAGTATCGCGGCTGCCTTCAAGCAATCGCGCAACCGGTCCAGATCGACCTCTTCAAACGATGCGACATTGTCCGCAATTGAGCCCGCATAGAGAACATCGTCCTGGAGCACGGCGGCAACGTGCTGACGGAAGGCTCTGCGGCCAAATTGCGCGAGAGGCTGGCCATCGACCAGCACCGCTCCCTGAGTAGGATCCGCAAGACCAAGAATGATCTTGGCCAGGGTGGATTTGCCGCCGCCCGAGGGACCAGTGATCGCGATATGGTCGCCCGGCTCAACGATCAGGCTGACGCCGCGCAACACCATCGGATCATGCGGGCCATAGGAAAAGTGGATGTCGTTCAGCTCCAGCCGCCCGCCAAATTCCGGCTGGGTGAGGGGCTCGGTGAAGCCTACATCCTCGTCACTCTGGGCGATGTCCGCCAATTGCTCGAGGTGGAGATCGAGCAGACGCAGCTTCACGCCCTCATCGAGCAGCGATTGCCCGGCCTGCACGAACTGCTGGCGATAGGCGAGATAGGCGAACAGGGTGCCGAGCGTCATAGCGCCAGACATGTTGCTGCGGATCGCGAGGAAGATCACGATCACAAGCTCGATTGCGGGCACGAGCGTTTTGGCGGTCTCATGCCAGGCCTTTACGCGCTCATGCTGGTAACGTGCGCCGAGCGCGTCGGTCAGCTTGTTTTGCCAATAGCCATGTCGCATGGCCTCTCGCCCGGCGAGGCGCAGTGTCACCATGCCGCGCAGCGTTTCAATGAGCGCGCCCTGCTCGCGGCCCAGCGCTTTCACATATTCGGCTTCCCGCTGCTTCTCGCTCGCGAGCAAGATCAGCCTGATCGCACAGTAGATGATCAGCCCGATGAGGGTGACGAGAGCGAGCTGTGGCGCGATCCATAGCATCATCGCCAGGGTCAGAATCGAGAGCAGACCGTCGATCAGGGCCAGCGGTGCGCTTTCGATGAGGAAGCGTTGGATGGGCAATACCGATTGCACGCGGGTCAAGATGTCGCCGACCTTGCGCTTTTCGAACCATACGATCGGCAGACGGAACAGGCGGCGCACCAGATTGGACGTGATGCCAAAAGACAGCATTGCGCCTGAGGACAGCAGCACGAATTTGCGGAGCAGGGCAGCGCCCGCGCCGATGAGCGCCAGCGCGCCGAAGCCGAGCGCCAATGTGAGCAGCAGTTGATCATCTTGCGATGCAAGGGCCTCATCCACGGCCGTGCGGAGATAGAATGGCGTCGCCAGGATGAAGATTTGCATGATCACGGAGAGCAGGATCGTTTGCAGCAATGCGCGTCGCGCGCCGGTCATCTTGGTCCAGAGATCGCGAAAGCGCAGCTTCTGTCGTGCTTTCATGGGCTGAAAGTCGGTGGCTGGGCGAAGTTCCAACGCGACGCCGCTAAAGTGTCGGCCCATTTCCGAAAATGCGTACCAACGCTCGATGCCGACGGGGTCGAGGATATAAGCGCGATCGCCTTCGACGCGCTCGACCACGACGAAATGGTTGAGATCCCAATGGAGGATTGCGGGCAAGTTCAGCAGATGAAGCCCATTGAGATCGAGCTTCAAAGGCCGGGCGAGCAATTGCATGCCGTCCGCCGTGTACATGAGCTGCCGCAGCGTCATGCCGCGCGAACTCACGCCGAAGCGCTGGCGGAGCAGGTTCAGGTCAACATCATGCCCGTGCCAATTGGCGACCATCGCGAGCGAGGCGAGGCCACATTCGGCAGCCTCAGTCTGGCGGACAGGGACAACTCGCTTTGTGCGCACGAAGCGCAGGACTTTGCTGATCATGCAGTCACCGCGCGGACCCGGCAGGTTTCGGAGCGGCAAGCCATGATAGAATGGACTGTTTCGCTATGACGATCCGTCCGTCGACCGGCCAATTGCTGCGCAGCATGAGCCCACTTTGCCTCTGTTGGGTAGAGGGCGGCGCAAGTGTGATCTGTACCGGAAATTGAAGCTCAGCCGTGGCCTGGGGCGCTATGGCGACAACCCTGCCTTCAAGTGCCCCGAAGTCACGGAGCGGATAACGATCAAGGCTTATGCTGACGAGCTGCCCAGCTTTGATCGGCGCAATCTGCGAAGCGGGGACTTCCAAAATTGCTGTCCACCCATCTTCTGAAGCGGGGGTGGGAGGGGATTGCACAAGCACGCCGCGCGCTTCCACCGTGCGACTATATGTTCCAACGGCAAGGACCAGAATTCCCGCCGCAACGGCTATGAAAAGCAGCCAGCCAATCGCTTGCCAGCGCAAAGGTGGAACGAGAAAAACCTCGCCATGAAGGCGGTTCTGATGTTCCAGAGCCTGTGTTCGGAAGAGCTGCATCTCATGTCCCCAGAATCGCTCTTATGCTGCGTGAGGGGCAAAGAGCCACCGCTAATTTGCGAGGCAGGCTCGAGATGACGGCAAAAGAAATCCGGGTGGCAGATCAGGCTTCAGCCTGTCGTCCACCCGGCCATGTTTCTTGCAGACCAATGGGTCAATGCAACTGACTTCAATCAGCCGCGGATGCCACCAGCTGACTCATTGTTCGGCCAACCGCCTGCAACGAGTTCAATTTCCTGCTCGTTGAGTTCTTCAACGATTACTTCGTTTACCATCGACGACTCCTATTATCTGTCGGATAGAACCCGACACCGGTCGGATACCGCATGGTTAATTTGCTGTAAACCAAGTTAACGTTTGGAAGAGAACAAGAGAATTTGGCTGCAATCGCTTTGTTTTCCGCTTTTTGCAGGCATGTACAGGGCCGGGGGCGAGCGCGATTTGAGCGCGGGCGAAGGTATGCAGAGCGCGTGACGGTCGCTAGAACGACTCGAAATAGAATGAGGACAGGACGCCGATGGCCCCCACAGATGAAATGTTATCGCAAGCGGCGCAGGGCGATGCTGTCATCGCGCGCCTGAAGGCCGAGCTTGGCGGGGACATTATCAAGGATGCAGCCGAGGCCGATTTTGCGCGGCACAGCTCCGATTTCACAAACGTCATGCCGCAGGGAATTGCGCTGCCCGGCATCGCTTATCCGCGCACGACGCAGCAGGTCTCGCAGATCATGCGCATCTGCAATGAGGCCTGCTACCCCGTGGTGCCACAGGGCGGGATGACGAGCCTTTGCGCGGGCGCGCTGGCGGACCGGCCCTGCCTATTGCTCTCGCTCGAGCGCATGCGCGGAATCGAGGAGCTGGACGATGCCGGGCGCACAATGACGGTGCTGGCAGGCACCATATTGGAAACAGTGCAGATCGCGGCGGATGAGGCTGGCTATTTCTTCCCGCTCGATCTCGGCGGCCGTGGTTCCGCGCAGGTGGGCGGTAATGCCTCAACCAACGCCGGTGGCAATCGTGTGCTGCGATATGGGATGATGCGTGACCTCATTCTCGGCGCTGAAGTGGTGCTCGCCGATGGCACGATCGTCAGTTCGCTCAATGTGATGATCAAGAATAATGCGGGCTATGACCTGAAGCATCTCTTCATCGGGAGTGAGGGTACGTTGGGGATCATCACCCGGCTCGTGCTGAAGCTTTTCCCCAAGCCGCAGAGCGCATGCACGGCGGTGGTCGCGATTGAGGATTATGCTGCGACTTTGCAGCTGCTCAAACAGTGTAACAGCGCGTTCAGCAGTACCTTGTCGGCCTTTGAGGTGATGTGGCCGGATTTCTACGAGCTTGGCACGACGGCTGTCGGCCGCCAGCCGCCGCTTCCGCACGGCTATGATGTTTATGCGCTGATCGAAATCCTCGGCACAGACCCGGAGCGCGATGCGGAGCGCTTTGAGGAAGTGCTGGGCGGCATGATCGAATCAGGGCTCGTGAAGGATGTCGTGATCGCGCAGTCGGACAAGCAGCGCGAGGAAATCTGGGCGGTGCGCGATAGTCCCGGCGAATGGAGCCAGGGCGCGCACTGGCCGCAGGTGGCCTTCGATGTGAGCTTGCCCACGCGCAAAATCGGCGACTTCATTCCTTATGTGCGGGATCTGCTGCGGGCGCGCTGGCCTGATTGCAAGACGATGTTCTTTGGCCATCTGGCGGATTCCAATCTGCACCTCTCAGCTCGTGTGCCGCACGACCCTATGCCCGAGCATGAGATGGAGGCGCTCGTTTATGCTGCAGTCGGCGAGTGGGGCGGATCGATCACGGCGGAGCATGGCATCGGCAGCATCAAGCGCGAATTCCTGCACCATAGTCGCACGCCTGAAGAACTCGCGCTCATGCGCACGCTCAAGCAGGCGCTCGATCCCAATAATATCCTCAATCCCGGCAAGGTGCTTTAGGCGC
>CAMLFF010000253.1 GCA_946479185.1 uncultured Sphingobium sp. | reverse complement strand
GGCCGTGGTGGTCAGGGCATCACCAATATCGATAATATCGAGCGCAACGGCTTGGTTGTCGCCAGCTTCGCAGCCACGCGCGAGCATCAGCTGATGCTGGTGACCGATCAGGCCAAGCTCATCCGCATGGGACTCGATAGCCTGCGTGTGATCGGCCGCGGCTCAGCAGGCGTGCGTCTCTTCGATGTGGCACAGAATGAGCATGTCGTGAGCGCTGCGCGGATCGAGGATAATTCAGAGGCCGAAGCGGTTGAGAGTGTCCCGGCCGATGACGCTTCCGAGGCAGCGCCCGAGGCGTAAGGAATAAGGCGGCGATCGATTGCCGGTCGCCGCCAGCCCTGTGTTTGGGCCCCAGGAACATCGCCGCAATACGAGACAGCCATGACTGCAATCGGTGAATCAATCGCGCTTTCCGGCACGCTCGTTCGCGATGGCGGCGGCTTCGCTGTGCGCGTGGAGCGTGGTGTGCTGTTTCACCTCCAGCTCCATCGCGTCCCAGTCGACCAGGTCGAGAAACGGGTGAAGATCAAGGGCATCCTGATCGACGAGCGTCTGATTGAGGTGGAAAGCCTCAGCTTGGCATGAGGCGACAGGTTGACCGGCCCGGGGGACGCCGGACAGCATGAGGGAATTGCAAACAGGATCGCGTTTCGTGAGATCGCTGCCAGCGAGAAGATCGTGGCAGCCAATGGTGAAGCGATCGACCTGCTGAGACGAGAAGAGCGTGCGACGGCGCGGTGCACGGTCGGCATCAAGACCATTCCGCAGATGTGGTGAATCCAAGCACCCTCCGCCACCTCACGCGCATATTCACCTAATCGCAGAGACCAGGCCGCCTGAGGCACTTCGTTGCAGCGATCTCGAACATCCCGATCCCGGAAATGCGTTTGTCGTGCAAGCGCATAGGCACGGTTGCGGGTGCATTCACGTCTCACAGGATGGCAAGCGATCAGCCAACAGCGATAGCTTTGCTCAGCGGTTCGTGCCGATATTTTAGTCGTCAGCCGCGAGATGATGAAAAAAATTCCTATGATGATGTGACGAACAATCAAACCATCCAGATGGCCGCAGATTTCAAAGCGACAACCATCCATAGTATTGCAGCGGAGCAGAGCCATTGCTTAAAAACACGTGCTATCTATTTATATCGGTAGCGCCGCTGGCGCTGGCTTGTAATGCGACGGCTCAAGAGCCTCGGGAGCTTCCCCAACAAGCCGCAGCTAGCGTGCAGGGAAAAACAGTTACTTCGGCACCGACCAAGGCCCCCGCCGAGGAAGCCTTCACGACCGGCGTGGCCAAGGGCCGTGACCGGCTAGACAGCGCCACATCGACCAGCGCGCTGAAGGCGGCCGAGACCGAGAAGGCCGGTCCACGTTCGCTCGGCGAGGCGTTGGGCAACATCCCCGGTATTCGCGCCGAATATGCCGGTGGCGAAGGAACGACCAGCTTCTCTATTCGCGGATTGCCGATGCTCGAATTCGGCGACGTGCTGAGTTTTACGCCCGATGCATTCATGTGCTTCGACCTCAACGTGGCGCAGGTCGAAGCTATCCGCGGCGGCTCATCATCGACCTTCGCGTCAAACTCGCCGGGCGGCGTCATAAACCTGTTGTCGAAGACAGGCGACATCGAGGGCAGTGCCATTCAGACGACGCTCGGCATCAATTATGGCGCGATCCCGGCGAGCGGCATCGTGCTGGCGCGCGCTTACAACGGCCGCACCATCTCCGCGACGGCGCGCTACTCGTTCTGAACGGTCCATCCGCCTGCGGTGCTCCGGCATAGCAGGCGGACGGAGCCCGGAGGGCGCCGCATTTCACCTGCCCCGGCCATAGATGCTTTTTGGAAAAATTATGATGTTCAAATCCATGAAAATTCCGAGGAAGCTGGCGCTATCCTTCCTTGTCGTCTGCATCTCGGCGGCAGTGATGATGGGGGTGTTCTTCATGAACATCACAGCAATCCGGAATGCATCCGACAGCAACAATCTGAGTCAGACGATCCACGCAAAGGCGCTGACTCTGGAAACCTCGCTCCTGCGCCAGAACAGCCAGATGCGCGGCTTTCTGGTGACGGCCGACCCGACCTATCTAAAATCCTATGATGAAGCGCGTGACGATTATGACAGCGCATCGCGCGAACTCGAAGCGCTGCTTCCCGAGCCAGCGCTACGGGCGGCACTGCTCAAGTCACGCGCCGCAACGCTCGACTGGCGCAAGGCGTGGGGCGACCGACTGATCGCGCGCGTCAAGGCAGGGTATCGTGATGCGGCGCAAGCCGACGTCCGCGCCGCAGGCAAAGCTGTGTTGACCAGCGCTGCCGTGCTGCCGCTGCGTGACATCCGCGATGCCGAGGTCGCGCTGATCGAGGAGAATTCCTCACTCCAGCAAAGGGCAATCAGCAGTGCAGTCACGGTGCTCGTTATTGGCGGTATCGTGCTGATCGGGATTGCGATTACGCTTGCGTTCGTCCTCAGCCGCCTGATCGCCCAGCCGATTTCGCGTCTCACGGAGACGATGGGTGATCTTGCCGCGGGCCGGAATACTATAACCGTACCAGACCTGGATCGTCAGGATGAGCTGGGCGACATGGCACGCGCCGTGCTCGTTTTTCGTGATGCGGCGGTTGCCAAGCAGGCGTCCGATGCCTCGGCGGCCAAAGCCGAAGCTGACCAGAAGATGGTCGTCGATACGATCTCGCAGCATCTTTCGGAAGTGGCGCAAGGCAATCTTACGGCCGAGATTAGCGGTGACTTCCCAGGTGCTTATCTGGCAGTAAAAACAAACTTCAACGCCGCCGTTTCATCATTGCGCACGCTCATCTCCTCGGTGAGCGAAACAGCGATGTCGATCCGTGCCGGCTCAGGCGAAATCGCGCAAGCGTCGGAAGACCTGGCGCACCGGACCGAGAGCAATGCCGCAACCCTTGAGGAAACGGCGGCAGCAGTCGCGCAGATGGACAGCCGCTTGAGGACGACAGCCCAGGCCGCCGGTCGCACAGTGGAGCGGGCGAACGGCACGATGACCACAGTTACCGATGGCAGGGCCACCGTTGAGCAATCCGTCCAGGCGATGAGCCGCGTCGCGGATAGTGCAAAGGGCATCGACAGCGTCATCGAAGGTCTCGACAAAATCGCGTTCCAGACGCGGGTGCTGGCAATGAATGCCGCCATCGAGGCAGGCCGTGCCGGAGATGCTGGCCGAGGCTTTGCTGTGGTCGCCGACCTCGTTTCGGCTCTGGCCATGCGCGCCGAGGAAGAGGCCGGGCATGCCCGTGAGCAGCTCAGCGCAACCCAGAATGATATCGCTACCGCAGTCGAGGCGGTGCACAAGGTCGACGGAGCCCTTGCCGAAATTTCCACGGGCGTCGGTAACGTCAACGAGCTACTCAGTGAGATTGCGGCTGACAACCAGACGCAGTCGAGCGCCCTCACGCAGATCAGTGTGGCGATCTCCACGATGGATCAGGCTACCCAGCAGAATGCGGCGATGGTCGAGGAAACGTCCGCCGCCGCGCGCAACCTGGCCGCGGAAGTCAAGGGGCTGTCCGAAAGCGCGGGGCGCTTCAACGTGGGGCCGCCTGAAGGCGTTGCCAATCCTTCTACTCAGGCCCGCTTTTCGGGCGCGGTCAAGCAACTGCCCGCCGCTGCGGTGAAAGCGCTCGTTCGGCCGTCCTCGTCGGATGAATGGCGGTCGTTCTGATGGTCATTTTGCGGCCCCCGAGACCCGGTCGCCACCGCCCTCTTTTTCCGAAAATGGATCGCAGGATCCCGAACGGCCCGCATAAGGTCATGGAACTGACATGAATATGTATGCGAGTATCACGAAGCATGGCGCGTTATGGCGTCACGCCCAGATAGCGCGCAGCCTCGGTTCCCCCTTTGTTGCAGCGGTGCTTGAGGCTGGAGAGCGGCAATTGTTCCGAGGCCCGCAGACGGCAGCGCTCATTTCGGACTGGCCCGGAGATCCAGCCGCAGATGCAATGGCGATCCGTTTCAACGCGGCCCTTCACGCGCTCGCTCGCCAGAGGAAGCGGCCAGGCCTTAGTGCGCTTTACGACAATACTCATGATGATTTCGACGGTGCGATTGGCGCGACCCTGGCCGCAGAAGATGATTTTATAGCGGCATCGATGCTCCATACGCCGCAAACCAACGAAGTTGGCCGGTCTGGCGCGATCGCCGCTGCGCTCATGGTCGTACGGGAGACGTTCGGCTTGCCTTTCGAGCTTCTGGAGATTGGCGCGAGCTGTGGGCTCAATCTCAATCTCGGCCACTATGCGTATGAACTTGGAACCACCCTGGCAGGCGTGACCGGCTCGCCGGTTCAGGTCGTTCCTGCTTGGCGCGGCGCATCTCCTATCTTGTCCCCCCTTGAAATCATCGCTGCGCGGGGTGTCGATCTCAACCCCCTTCAGGCAAGTGATCCCGCCACTTGGGAGCGCTTGCTGTCATATGTGTGGGCCGATCAGCCACAACGCGCACGGCGACTTGAGCAGGCGTTACTCATCGCTCAACGCTACCCGCCTCTGATCGATCAGGGCAATGCCCTCCCCTGGCTAGCCGCGCAATTGGGAAGCGAGCAACAAGATGACGTTTGCCGTGTCGTCTTCCATTCGATGGTCTTGCAATATCTGTCGGAGGGAGACCGTCACGCTATCGCGGCCATGATTCGCCAGGCCGGGACGCACGCCAGCATCCGGAAACCTCTTGCCCATATCAGTCTGGAATGGACACCGACGCGCGACCAGGTGCAGCTGCGCCTGACAAGCTGGCCGGGTGGGAAGACATGCCTGTTGGCGACATGCCATGCCTATGGAGATTGGATCGATTGGTGTCGATAAAGGCTCGCATG
>CAMLFF010000252.1 GCA_946479185.1 uncultured Sphingobium sp. | reverse complement strand
TGTCGAGATTCTCGGCGGATGGCGAAAACTCATTCTTGCGAACAAGCCAATCGTGGCAGCCTTTGGCTTTGCGCATTGGAAGCGAGACACCGTCGACCCGCTGCTTTGGGGCGGCCATCCGGTGGCCTTTCTGCCTGCCAAGTCGTCGGCGCTCACGGCCTTGCCCGCCGGGGCGAGTATCGCCGTCTGGAAGGCACGCGTGCCTGCAGCCTTCCTCGCCGAAGTAGAAGCGGGTCCCTGGCGCCTGCTGGAAGTGGAGGATGGCTTCATCCGCTCGGCAGGCCTCGGTGCGGATTGCGTGCCGCCCCTGTCCATCGTGGTCGATGATCTAGGCGTCCATTATGACCGATCGCGACCTAACCGGCTGGAGGAGATGCTCGCCAGCGACACCACCTCGCCTGCCGATCTTGATCGCGCCCGCCGGCTGCAAGACTGGATCGTGAGCAGCGGCATCACGAAATATGGTATTTCTTCAGGCAAGGCCTTGGCGCGCGAGGGTGGCGAGCGACGCCATCTGCTTGTCATCGGTCAGGTGGAGGATGATCGCTCGGTCCTCTATGGCAGCCCCGACGTGCGCAGCAATTTGGAACTGCTCAAGCGTGTTCGCGCTGCAAACCCGGACGCATGGATCATCTATCGCCCGCATCCCGATGTCGAGGCGGGGCACCGACGCGGCGCGATCCCGGAGGCGACCTGTCGCGTGCTCGCGAACAGCGTCAAGGCCGCAGAACCCATCAGCGCGCTCATTGCCAGCGCCGACGAGGTGCATGTGATGACCTCGCTGGCGGGCTTTGAAGCGCTGATGCATGGCAAGCGCGTGACGACGCATGGCACGCCTTTCTTTGCTGGCTGGGGGCTGACGCAGGATCTCGCGCAGGTTCCAGATCGCCGGGGTCGCCCACTCTCGCTCGATGCGCTCATCGCAGCCGTTCTGCTGCGTTATCCGCGCTATCTGGACCCTGTCACCAATCTCCCATGCACCGCAGAAATACTCATCATGCGGCTCCTGTCTGGCGTTCAGCGACAAAATGCTGCACTTGTACCGTTGCGGCGTAGTATAGGGTGGGTAAGGCGCAGCTTAGCGCAGCTCGTAGGATCATAATGAAGTTTCAACCCATAGCGCGCCGGAACTTCCTGTTTCTGCAGGGTCCACCAGGCACCTTCTTCTGGCAGCTCGCCGAGCGCCTGCGCGCGCTTGAGTGCGGCATTTATCGCGTCAATCTGAACGGAGGCGATCAAGGTGACTGGCCCGGAGTCGCTACCAATTATCGCGGCTCGCGCAAGCGCTGGACCTTGTTCATCGATCGCTTTTTAAGCGACAATGCCATCACCGATGTCGTGCTGTTCGGCGATTGCCGCCCGCTGCACATGGCCGCGCACCGCATGGCGCAACTGCGCAAGATCGATGTGCATGTGTTCGAGGAAGGCTATGTCCGCCCCGACTGGCTGACGCTTGAGCCGAGCGGCGTGAATGGCAATTCACCCCTGTCGCGCGATCCCGACTGGTATCTACGCGAGGCCAAGAGCCTCCCGCCCATCCCTGACCGTCCAAGCATTACGGCGAGCTTTGGACGCCGCGCACGGGATGCCTATCGCTATTATTCCCGCGTGTTTCTCAGGCGGCCATTTTTCCCTTATTATACATCCCATCGCCAGGGTTCGTTGTTCGTCGAAGGCTTAAGCTGGCTGTATAAATTTGCGCGCGAGAAAGCGGAGGCCGCAAAGGCCGAGCAGGTAGTCGAGTCGATCAAGGGACAATCCTATTTCCTGTTCCCGTTGCAGCTTTCCAACGACTACCAGATCCGGGCGCACTCGCCCTTCCACGATATGGCGGAGGCCGTGGAATATGTGCTCTACAGCTTCGCACGCCGTGCGCCTGCTGACGCGAAACTGCTGATCAAAGAGCATCCGCTGGATTCGCGCTTCACAAGCTGGCGTAGTCACATCAATGCGCTCGCCCGCAAGGCTGGCGTGGAAGATCGCGTGCTGCATATTTCCGGTGGGGATCTGTCCGAGCTTGCCAGCCATGCGATTGGGATGGTTACCGTCAACAGTACGTCAGCGACGCTAGCCCTCGCCGCTGGCGTTCCAACCATGGCGCTGGGCAAGGCGATCTACAACATCCCCAAAGTCACGCACCAGGCCAGCCTGGACGAGTTCTGGAACCGCCCCCTGCCCGCCGATCGTGACGTTTACGAGGCATTCCGGCGAGTGCTATATGATCGCAGCCTGATCTATGGAGGGCTGGCGAGCCAATCGGCTATCGAGATTGCTGTCGGTTCCGCAGTTGAGCGTCTGCTCGGTGATTACGCAAGCCACTGGGCGCCGGCGCCGGCTGAAATCAGTCTCTAAACTGCTCCAGCCACGCATCGACCTTGGCGAAATGCGCGCTCCAGGTGGGCGCGACCCAGCCCTGCATGCGCGCAAGCTGAGCATCCCGCGCAGGGCTGTCCGCTCCTGCATAAGACAGGATGGCGTTCATCCACCCGAGCCCGTCTATGGGGCTGAAATAATCGGGGACATCGCCAGCCAGTTCGCGAAAGACGCCGAGGTTACTCGCAATGACAGGTGTTCCGCAATAGAGCGCTTCCACGAGCGGCAAGCCATAGCCTTCCACGAAAGAGGGGAAAACTAGTGCGCGGGCCCCTCGCATATAGTGATCCAATTGCGCATCATTACAGCGCGGTAGTTCGATCACCTTGCCCCGGATGATCTCGCACCGGTCCAGCAAATCCACCGCCTGCTCGCACTCCCAGCCACGCTTACCGATAATGACAAGCGTGGGACATGAATCACCCAGTTTGCGCGCCAACTCCGCCCATATATTGAGCATGAGGAGATGGTTTTTGCGGCCCTCAATCGTGCCGAGCATGAGGAAATATGGATCGGCGGGGAGCAAGGCTTCGGCGCTCGTGGCGATCGACTTGGTTGATAACTCTGCTCCAAGAGGTGCAACGATCGACTGAATTCGTTCGGGTTGGTCGAACCGATTAAAACTTCCAAGGCTGTCCAAGGTATCATCGCTGTTCGCGATAATACCCGCGCCGTGATTCAGCAGCGTCGCGACACGACGAACATGTTTCTCGGGTTCGCTGGGGCGGCAATATTCTGGATGCGTCAACGGAATGAGATCATGCAAAAAGTAAATCGCGCGAACGCCACTGCGACTCACCCATGCTCCGTGCCCGGGCCGATCCATGCCCGTGTGGCCCACATTGATATAGATGCGGCCGCTATGCTCCCCAGTCCTATCGCTGCGCTTGAATATCTGCCCGAGTCCACGCAAAGCGACAGACTTGAGGCTACCCCCCGGCACATCCTCGCCCTGTGCGAGGAGCGTAGCAAACAAATCGCGAGAGAGCGCAAGCGGTAGCACGCGCGTCACGCCACCGCGCTGCACCACCGCCTGCGCTCGATCACGAAAATACGCGACATAGGCAAGACAGGTTCGGTCTATGCCGGTCGGCAGCCCACCTTGCCACGCCCGCCAGACCAACCGGCTAACGTCCAGAAGAACCGTTTCTTTCAAACCCACTGTTCGCACGACAGTGGCCTTACTGGAAAATGGTAGAATTCTGAATGGTCGCGATCGGATAGACGATTTGCGAAACAGCCGCGAGGAACTTGGAGAAATCCGCCAGCGGGGCGTTGGTGATGTAAATCACGTCTTTGTTCCTGATCGGGAATGTTTGCGCGACGAACAGGGTTTTGGCATCGCGCATGTTCACGCGATAAATGACCGGCACCTTGCCATCCTTCAAAGGAGGCGTTGGTCGACCCTCTGCGGCAAACAAGGCTGGGTCCTCATAGCGGAAGATAAAGACGCCCTTGGGATTGGCGCGCTGATCATCCAGCCCGCCCATGCGACCAAGCGCTTGCGACAGCGTGAGCCCGGTGCTCTCGAACGGGATTTCCGCATTCGCCCGCGCTGCGCCCAGCACTGTGAAGCTGTATGGTTGGAACAGCAGCGTCACAACATCATCCGCTTGAAGCCGGATGTTTTGCGCCGGATCCTTGATGACAGCTTCCAGCGGCATTGCTTCGACCTGCGAGCCGCGCGTGATTTGAATGGTCATCTTGCCAACCGGCTGGCGCACGCCACCAACAGCAGCAAGTACATCAAGCACCCGCTCGCCGGTTGATGACAGGGGAACACGACCACTGCTCGCAACATCGCCCACGATGGTGATATTTGACGTAGCGTTGCGCGCTAGCCGCACGATCACCTGCGGATCATGGGCTTTGCCAGCCAACCTCGCTTTAATCTCACGCGCGATCTGTTGCGGCGTCGATCCTGCAGCGCGGACTTGGCCTGCGAATGGGATGTCGATGCGCCCGTCAGGTCCCACGACCTGCCCAGGCAGTTCCGCGGGTCGTGACGTCGCGAGAGCACCAGAGCCAGCACCGGCCTGCGCAGCGCCACCGAACAGAACGGCGGGTGGGGCTTCAAAAATTGTTATATCCAGCGCGTCGCCTCGGCCGACGATCATGTCGAACTGCCGACCATTCGCCAGCGTTTCGGCAAACGTGGCCGTCTTGTTCATAGCCATGAGCCTGCCAGCAATTGCGTCGGTAGCATCAACGATGGTTATGGGTGCGTTGTTCACCTGCTCATCGCCTGTCCGCTGCACCCCACCCGATGAAGGGCCCGCCATTGGCAATGTCGCGCAACTCGCCAACGTCAAGCCGAGCAGGGTCGACGCCAAAGCCTTAGAACGGAACATCATGCTGGAACCACGTAAGCTGAAGATTGGGAATTTCGATCAGGCTCGTTCTGCCCAGACCTTGCGATAAACGTCGACCGTATTTTCAATGCTCTCACCCCAAGTGTAGCTGGCCGCCACTCGGATACCTGCGTCTATAGCCTCACGGCGCCAATTGTCATCCTCCAAACCACGT
>CAMLFF010000251.1 GCA_946479185.1 uncultured Sphingobium sp. | reverse complement strand
TGATCCATTGCCCGTGCCGATATAGATGAGGTTGAGTTTGGGATCATAAGCAAAGCTGTCCCACGCCGTGCCGCCGCCGCCATATTTCCACCACTGGCCATGCCAGCTGGGGAGGGCGAGCTTCATGGCGCTGTCCGATGCCTCGCCATCCGGGCCATCGGCAGGATTGCCCGGCACCGTGTAGAATTTCCAGATCTTCCGGCCGGTCTCCGCATCGAAAGCTGTGACGAAACCCCGCACACCATAATCCGCGCCGCCATGGCCGATCACCACCTTGCCATCGAACACGCGCGGCGCACCCGTGATGGAATAAGCAAAGTTTCGATCAAAAGTCTGGACGGTCCAGACTTCCTTGCCCGTCTTGGCATTAAGGGCAATCAGCCGGCCATCGAGCGCGCCCACGTAAATCTTGCCATTCCAAGCCGCCACGCCCCGCGTGCTCGGCCCGCAGCAGGCAAGCCGCGCCCATTGCCGCTCCACCTTGGGGTCATAGGTCCACAGCTTGCGCCCATCCCGGCCATCATAAGCGGTGATGATGTTGAAGGCCGACGCATTGTAGATCACGCCATCCACCACCAGCGGCGTCGCCTGCACCCCGCGATAGGTCTCGAGATCATCGAACCAGGCGAGCCCAAGGCGCTGCACGCTCTTGTCGTTGATCTGGTCGAGCGGCGAAAAGCGCTGCTCATCATAAGTGCGCCCGTGCGACATCCAGCTGCCGGCATTGTCCGCCGCGTCAGGCGCGCGCATCCGCTGCGTCGTGACATTCGCGCTAGGCTGTCCCGCATCGATCGGCGTCGCCATCATGAGCAGCGCGCCCGCCACCATCGTCCGCCTGCAAACGCGCATCGTCATTCTCTCCCGTTTGCACTCTAAAGCGAGCAATCAGCGCGAAAGCACAATTGCCAAGGGGGAAGGGCGGTTTGGACGACGTGGAACCAACAAAAAAGCCGCCGATCATGGACCGGCGGCTCTGAAACTTTTGGGTGGCAGCTTATTTCGAGAGTTCGACTTCCTCGAAGTCCAGTTCCACCGGGGTCGAGCGACCGAAGATGGAGACCGAGACCTTGACGCGGCTCTTCTCGAAATCCAGCTCTTCGACCGTGCCGATGAAGCTGGCGAATGGCCCGCTCATCACCTTGACGCTGTCGCCAATCTCGTAATCCACGCTCACCTTGTGGCGTGGCTGCGCTGCGGCTTCCTCACGGGCGCCAAAGAAGCGCGCTGCGTCCGATTCCGTGATCGGCTGCGGCTTGCCGAACGAGCCAAGGAAGCCCGTCACCTTCGGCGTATTCTTGATGAGGTGATAAATATCGTCGTTCATGCTGAGCTTGGCGAGCACATAGCCCGGCATGTTCTTGCGCTCGACCTGAACCTTCTTGCCGCGCTTCACCTCGGTCACGGTTTCGGTTGGCACTTCGACCTGCTCGATCAGCTGGGCAAGGCCCATGCGCTCGGCTTCCGAAAGAATGGAATCACGGACCTTATTCTCAAAGCCCGAATAAGCGTGGATGATATACCAGCGCGCCATATGCTTTTTCTTTTCCTCAGTTCAATTCAAGGATGGCCCATGAGGCTTGGTAGCTTAGCTCTGGCCCGATGCCAGGCCGAGCAGCGATCGCACAATCCAGCCGAACAACGTGTCAACGCCGAAGAAGAAGACGCCCAGCACGGTGGTCAGGATAACGACCATGATCGTGGTCATCACCGTCTCGCGCGTGGTCGGCCAGGTGACGCGATTCCACTCGGCCTTCACCTGGTTCACAAACTCTGTCGGAGACGTTTTCGCCACGCTGTGCCTGCTCTTTCAAACGAAATCTGAACTCTTGGAAACACAAGAAAGCGGACCGCACCCGGAGCATTCCCCCCGGCCAGTCCGCCGTTTTGCGTTTCACAACATCTCAAGCTCCTACGCGCAGATGCGCCTGGGAGCAAGTTTGGCAGGGGCGATAGGATTCGAACCTACGACATTCGGTTTTGGAGACCGACGCTCTACCAGCTGAGCTACACCCCTGTGCCGGTGAAGGCGCGGCTCTTAACGCGAGGCGAAGGCGGGTGCAAGTCGCCATCCCGCATTATCTTTGCGGCTGACCGCCGAATGGTCAGATATGCCCTGCTTCCTCAAGCAAAATGCGCGTCACGGCGGGCAGATCATCGTCCCAAACCATATGCCCGGTGGCGACGTCATGCACCTCCCACGCAGGGTCAGCAGCGAGGCGCTCGCGAAACTGGCCGAATGATGTGAGGGGACTCGCATTGGCATAAACATAGACGCGGCGGGCAATCTCACTCTCTTCACCGCCCAGCTTTACTGGCTCTGTCAGCGTGAGCAGCGGATGGCCTGACACACGCGCGGATCGCCCTTCAGGCATGGGGAAGATCGGCGCAATCAACCCCGGCGTTGCGCGTTGATTGTCGATGTAGAGCTTGCGCGTCTGATCATCGACCAGATCCCAGAGCATCTGGCCATCCTGCGGCAAGAAGGCATCGAGATACACAAGGCTGCTGATCTTCTTGCCGCGCAGAGCGGACACGCCAGTGATCACCATGCCGCCATAGCTATGGCCGACGAGAATGATCTCGCTCAGCCCCTCACAATCGATGAGCCCGACAACATCGTTGATATGGTCGCTCAATGTGATGCCGCCATGCGCCAGATGCGCGCGCTCGCCGAGGCCCGTGAGGGACGGGATATGAACCTCATGCCCCGCCGCGCGCAATTCCCGCGCGAGCGGCGCATATCCCCAGCTGCCACCCCAGGCACCATGCACCAGCACAAATGTCGCCACGAACCTCTCCTGCAAAAATTATCGCGGGCATCGTTAAACCCTCGCTCGTCCCATAGCCAGCGCAGGACGTGCGGCCGCCCGAATCAAGCGCAAGGAACCGCTGTGTGAAAGACGGCGTTGTCGTGGGTGGATAAAAGGATTTAGAGCTGCCCAAATGGCCATAGACCTACCCATCCTTCTGCGCGCCTATTCCCTCGGCATGTTCCCGATGGCCGATGATCGCCGTGCCCAATCGATCTTCTGGGTCGAGCCGGAGATGCGCGCCATCATGCCGATCGATGGCTTTCATCTCTCCCGATCCTTGCGCAAGGTCATCCGCTCAGACCGGTTCGAGGTGACGCGCGACACCGCATTCGAGCAGGTGATCGCGCTTTGCGCCGCCAGCGCCACGGATCGCCCAAGCACCTGGATCAATCAGGATATCGAGGAAGCCTTCATTCGCCTGCACCATTGCGGTCTCGCGCATAGCGTGGAGGTCTGGAGCAAGGATGGCGGCGAAAGGCAGCTCGTCGGCGGGCTGTATGGCCTCGCATTAGGGAGAGCGTTCTTTGGCGAGAGCATGTTCAGCCGTGCTACGGACGCGTCGAAGGTGGCGATGGCGTGGCTGGTCGCGCGGCTGAAGGTCGGTGGGTACAGCCTGCTCGATTGCCAGTTCATGACCGAACATCTCGCCTCACTCGGCGCGATCGAGATCAGCGCAGAGGATTATTCTGGGCTGCTGGGCGCAGCGGTTGGGGAAGGGGCAGCCGGTGCGGATGGCGCAGGCGCCGCCTCATTTGAAGCGCTCGATTCGTTCGTGGCGGACGAAGCACTGCCGCTGCCTCGCTCAGGCGAGCGGACCGTATCGGGTCCGGTTTCCGGCCATGTCATCGCGCAGCTAATCACCCAGACATCGTAGATCGGGTGAATGACGACGTTGCGCTCAGGGCGTTCCTTGAATAGCCAGCCTGAAAATCTGCGGTGCCATTTATCGTCCCGGCTTTCCAGAACGTCCAGCTGAACGAAGGCGCCGGTTTCGCGCTCCAGCTCCCATGGCGCAGCGGTCTCGCAAGCGCGCAGGCGCACGATGGCATTGCCCGAGCGCAGCGCTTCACCGGGCTTCATGGTCAGCTTTTGTGTGATCCCATTGCGCTTGTTCAGGAGCCCGATCACGGCCACGCGCTCGCGCATCGGCGTGCCGGGCAGTCCGTTATTCACTTGAACCGGGCGCTCATCCTGCGTGCGCTGTTGCACATTGCCACCAGAGGCGTTTTGGGCGCCTTCAGGGGCGTTGCAGGCTGCAAGCAGCGCCGTGAGACCGAGCGGAATCAACCACCGGCCCGACTTTGCGGACCGGATTTCAATCACGTATCGGGCGTCCAGGCTTCATAATCGCCGGTCGCCATTTGACGACGGCCACCCGCTTCGATCGCGCCGGTCGGGCGATAGGCGTTTGGCGTGCCGGTCTGGTTGGGCGTATATTCGGTTTCCCAAATGCGGGCCGGTGGCAGATTGCTCTGCGGCGTGCCCTCAACGCTGTGGTGCAGCCAGCCATGCCATTCGGCAGGCACGCGGCTCGCATCATTGGGGCCGTTATAGATCACCCAGCGGCGGATAAGGCCATTGGGGTCAACGCCGCCCTCATAATAGATATTGCCCTGATGATCCTCGCCGATCTTCGTGCCTTTGCGCGACGTGAAGAGCGAGGTGCCAATGGTGGCACCGTCCCACCAGGTGAAGATTTTGCCGAGGATTCCCATGAGGATTGCGCTTAGCCGCTCTCCCCGGCGATTGGCAACTAGGGAAATGCCACGCGCGCCTTCATTGCGACAGGGCAGGGCAAAAGCGGTCAGCGCGCCAAGCATCGCTCTGTGCAGGCGCGTTGCGGCAATCGCCCCATTCCACCCTGTCACCCACCTTGAAGCCCAAGGCTTTGGAGCGGCCATAATTGATTTCCAGCACCGCACTCACCGGCTCATTGGTAAAGATCGGCTCAAGGCTGTTGGGCTTCCCCTCAAGAATCGCGGCGATCGTTCCATCCGGTCGGATGAAGAGAAGGTCGAGCGCGATGGGCGTGTCTTTCATCCAGAAAGACGCCATTTTGGGATAGGGGAAGGGGAAAAGCATCCCGGCGTTATGCGCG
>CAMLFF010000250.1 GCA_946479185.1 uncultured Sphingobium sp. | reverse complement strand
GCGCTGATGGCCAAGCTCTATTTCTATTATGCCGCGATGAATGCGGGCAAGAGCACGACCTTGCTCCAGGCCGCGTTCAATTATCGCGAGCGGGGCATGGCCACGATGCTGTGGACCTCTGCCATTGATGATCGGGGCAAGGATCGCGCGATTGAGAGCCGGATTGGGCTGAGCGCGGATGCCTGTCGCTTTGATGCGTTGACCGACCTGTATGGCGAGATCGTCAGCGCACATGGAGCTGCGCCGATTGCCTGTGTGATGGTGGATGAGGCGCAGTTCCTTACGGAAACGCAGGTCTGGCAATTAGCGCGGGTGGCGGATCAGGCGAATATTCCGGTGCTTTGCTATGGCTTGCGCACGGATTTTCAGGGCCAGCTGTTTGGTGGATCGGCAGTGTTGCTCGGCATTGCCGACGAGCTGATCGAGTTGAAGGCTGTTTGCCATTGCGGGCGCAAGGCGACGATGAATCTGCGGGTGGATGAAGATGGCAATGCCGTGCGGGAAGGGCGCCAGACGGAGATTGGCGGGAATGATCGCTATGTCGCATTGTGCCGGCGGCATTTCAGCGAGGCTATGAGCTTATCGACTTGAGGTTGGCGTCGATGAAATGCCTTAAATCGTAGATGAACTGTTCATTCGCGCTTCATAGCAGATATGCTATAGGTGGGAGCATGAGCAATTCTCGAAACATTTTTCGCAAGCCAGTGATGACCCATTTCACGCAAGCGTTGCGGGTCGCCGGAATCGCGGCGCTGGCCTTGACCGCTTGGATCGCCGTTCCTGCCAACGCGCAGGCGCCTGCCGAGACGTCGATGCCCTTTGCCAATCAGGGCGGCGTGCGCGATTGGCAGGCTGATGGCGACAGCAAGATCTATGTGCAGGACGCGAGCGGCAAATGGTATCTGGCGACACTTGCCGTCGCTGCAGCGGATCTGCCCTTTGCCACCAAGATTGGTTTTGAGACCAAGGGTACGGACGCTCTGGATCGTTTCGGTGTGCTGATCGTACAGGGCGCGCGCTATCCGCTCAGTTCGTTGGTGCAGAGCGGCCCGCCGCCTGCCAAGTCCAAGCGGTAAAGCTGCACCTGACAGCAGCGGCATGCGCGGCTATGGCGCTTCGCTATGGCCACATCTGATCCACTTCCAACGCCGCTGCATGGCTGGCTCATCCTCGACAAACCGATTGGCCTTGGCTCCACGCAGGGCGTGAGCAAGGTGAAGCGCGCGCTGCGGGATGCCGGGCATGGCAAGTGCAAGGTGGGGCATGGCGGCACGCTGGACCCGCTGGCGACTGGCGTGCTGCCGATTGCGGTGGGTGAGGCGACCAAGCTCGCCGGGCGGATGCTCGATAGCGACAAGATTTATGATTTCACCATCGCCTTTGGATCGCAGACGGACACGCTCGATCTGGAAGGCGCGGTGATCGCAACATCTGATGGGCGACCGACGCTGGACGCGGTGGCGGCGGTGCTGCCGCGCTTCACCGGGCCAATCGAGCAGGCGCCGCCCGCCTATAGCGCCATCAAGATTGACGGCCAGCGCGCCTATGATCTGGCGCGGGCGGGCGAGGAGGTGGAGATGAAGCTGCGCAGCGTGACCATCCATGCGCTCAGCATTGCGCCGGGGGCAGGGGAGGGCGCGTTGGAGAGCATCACGCTCACGGCCCATGTCTCCAAGGGCACCTATATCCGCAGCCTCGCGCGGGACATTGCGCTGGCGCTGGGAACGGTCGGACATGTCACGATGTTACGGCGGACCAAGGCCGGGCCGTTCACCCTGGATCAGGCGATTGGACTGGACATTCTGGACGATGCTGTTAAGTCGCGCGCCATTGCGCAGCTTATGTTGCCATTGACGGTGGGGCTGGACGACATCCCGGCTCTGCACGTCACCCCGGATCAGGCAATGGCTTTAAAGCAAGGCCGGACCTTGGCTGGGGACCCTTGCAAACAGGGGCAAATGCTGGCGATGCTGGGCGAAACGCCCGTCGCGCTGGTGGAGGCTTTCGGCCCGGAAATCCGGGTCGTGCGAGGTTTCAATCTCTGAATTTAGAAAGGAATGGACGATGTCGATCACTGCCGAGCGTAAAGAAGCGCTGATCAACGAAAATGCCCAGACGACGGGCGACACCGGTTCTCCGGAAGTTCAGGTTGCGATCCTCACGGAGCGCATTACGAACCTGACCGAGCATTTCAAGACGCACCACAAGGATAATCATAGCCGTCGCGGCCTGCTGATGCTGGTTAACAAGCGTCGCTCGCTGCTCGATTATCTGAAGAAGAAGGATGAGGCGCGCTACACCGCACTCATCGCGAAGCTCGGTCTTCGCAAGTAATTTCGAGACGGCCCCCTCGTGGGGCCGTTTCTGCATTCAGGCTCCTGCCTCAACAGACGCGCAGGACATGAAATGGGCAATCCCGCAATTCGGCGGGTGCGCCTCCTTAAGGAGCGACACACGCTCCGCAGCCGCTGTGGGCCGGCCTTAGCCCACAATAGCAAGCCCCGCTGCGCAATAGGGCGTCGCGGGTGGAAGGAAATCTGATGTTTGATGTAAAGACAGTTGAAATCGAGTGGGGCGGAAAGACCCTCAAACTCGAAACGGGCCGTGTTGCCCGTCAGGCCAATGGCGCGGTTGTCGCGACCTATGGTGAAACGGTTGTGCTGTGCGCTGTCACGGCTGCCAAATCGGTAAAGGAAGGGCAGGATTTCTTCCCGCTCACCGTCCATTATCAGGAAAAATTCTCGGCTGCAGGGCGTATCCCCGGCGGCTTCTTCAAGCGTGAGCGCGGCGCGACCGAGAAGGAAACGCTCGTTTCCCGTCTCATCGATCGCCCGGTGCGCCCGCTGTTCCCAGAGGGTTTCTACAACGAGATCAACGTGATCGCGCAGGTTCTCTCCTATGATGGCGAGACTGAGCCGGACATTCTGGCCATGGTTGCAGCATCGGCTGCGCTCACCATCTCAGGCCTGCCTTTCATGGGTCCGATTGCCGCCGCGCGCGTCGGTTACAAGGATGGCGAATATCAGCTCAACCCGAGCATGGAAGAAGTGAAGACGGGCGAACTCGACCTCGTCGTCGCCGCAACCGGCACGGCCGTGATGATGGTGGAATCGGAAGCCAAGGAGCTTTCCGAGGAAGTCATGCTGGGCGGCGTGATGTTCGCGCACAAGGAAATCCGCAAGGTTATCGACGCGATCATCAAGCTCGCCGAGAAGGCCGCCAAGGAGCCTTGGGACGTTGACCTGGGCACCGGCAATGCCGACCTGAAGGCCAAGCTCAAGAAGCTGATCGGCACCGACATTGCCGCAGCCTACAAGCTGACCGACAAGTCGGCCCGCTCGAACGCGCTCAACGCAGCGCGTGACAAGGCGAAGGCAAGCTTCGTGGAGCAGGGTCTGGACGCGCAGTCCGTCATGGCTGGCATCAAGCTCGTCAAGAAGCTGGAAGCCGAAATCGTCCGCACGGCAATCCTCAAGGATGGTCAGCGCATCGATGGTCGCACGACCACGCAGATCCGTCCCATTGAGGCGATGGTGGGCTTCCTGCCGCGCACGCATGGTTCGGCGCTGTTCACCCGTGGCGAAACGCAGTCCATCTGCACGACCACGCTGGGCACCAAGGATAGCGAGCAGATGATCGACGGCCTGACCGGGCTGTCCTATGAAAACTTCATGCTTCACTATAACTTCCCGCCCTATTCGGTCGGTGAAGTGGGCCGCTTCGGCGCGCCCGGTCGTCGTGAAGTGGGTCATGGCAAGCTGGCGTGGCGCGCTCTGCACCCCGTGCTGCCAAGCAAGGACGAGTTCCCTTACACGATCCGCGTGCTGAGCGACATCACCGAGTCCAACGGCTCCTCCTCGATGGCGACCGTCTGCGGCGGTTCGCTCTCGATGATGGACGCTGGTGTGCCGCTGAAGCGCCCGGTTTCCGGCATCGCGATGGGTCTGATCCTTGAAGGCGACGACTTCACGGTCCTCTCCGACATTCTGGGTGATGAGGATCATCTGGGCGACATGGACTTCAAGGTTGCAGGCACGTCCGAAGGCATCACCACGATGCAGATGGACATCAAGGTTGCCGGCATCACCGAGGCGATCATGACGCAGGCGCTTGCACAGGCCAAGGAAGGCCGCACGCACATCCTGGCTGAAATGGCCAAGGCGCTCGACAGCACCCGCACGGAGCTTTCCGCGCACGCACCCCGCATCGAGACATTGCAGATCGACAAGTCGAAGATCCGTGAAGTGATCGGCACGGGCGGCAAGGTCATCCGCGAGATCGTGGCTGAAACCGGCGCCAAGGTGGACATTGACGATGAGGGCCTGATCAAGATCAGCTCGTCCGACGTGGCCCAGATCGAGGCGGCCCGTAAGTGGATCCTCGGCATCACGCAGGAAGCGGAAGTCGGCAAGGTCTATGACGGCAAGGTCGTCAACATGGTCGATTTCGGTGCATTCGTGAACTTCATGGGTGGCAAGGACGGTCTCGTCCATGTCTCCGAGATCCGTAATGAGCGGGTCGAGAAGGTTACGGACGTTCTGAAGGAAGGCCAGGAAGTAAAGGTCAAGGTTCTCGAGATTGATCCGCGTGGCAAGGTTCGCCTGTCCATGCGCGTTGTCGATCAGGAAACCGGCGCTGAGCTGGAGGACACCCGTCCTGCACGTGAAGCCCGCGAACCCCGTGGTGATCGCGGCGACCGTGGCGGCGCTGGCCGTGGTGGTGACCGTGGCGATCGCGGCCCACGCCGTGACCGTGGTGGCGAGCGCGGCGGCGGCGAGCGTGGCCCACGTCGCGAGCGTTCAGAAGGCAATGACGATGGCCCAGCGCCAGAGTTCGCGCCTGCGTTTTTGAAGCGCGACGACGACTGAAACCTTCATGTAGGCACCGTGCCCTGGTCGTCGGACTGAGGGCAGG
>CAMLFF010000249.1 GCA_946479185.1 uncultured Sphingobium sp. | reverse complement strand
AAAAGGCCGCAGTTCTTCCAATATATCCGCCTCGAAATAGATAACGACATGCCACCCCTGCGGCAACCTGCTGGCGACCTCCAGAAACTTGTCCTTGGGCGCATCATCGACCAGCCGCTTGAGGAAGTTGAAACGAATGCCGCGCATGCCGCCTTCGTGCAGCGTGGCGAGGCCATCTTCCGAGATCGCCGGATCAACGACAGCAACGCCGCGCGCCTTGCCGTTGGATGCCGCGATGGCATGGAGCGTGGCGGCATTATCCGTGCCGTGGCAACTCGCCTGCACGATGACATTGCGCGCAAAGCCCAAATGATCGCGCAACGCAAACAGCTTATCCGGGCCAGCATCTTCGGGGAGATATTTCGCCTTTGCGCTGAACGGGAACTGCGCCATCGGGCCAAACACATGACAATGGGCATCCACCGCGCCAGCAGGCGGCACATAATTGGGCTTTGATGGATTGCCGTGCCAGGAAATGATGCGGTCGGTCATGGTCGAAATCCCCTCAAGGGTTAGGTCTGTTTATTACGCGGCTGGCTGTTGATCAGCCAAACACCACGCCATCGAACAATTTGCGCGCCGTGCGCAGCATGCCCGCTTCGATCGGCGCTCCAGCCTCATCCACCGTCACCACGCATTCGGTCACGCCGGTCGGGTGCTCGACGCCCAGCGTCTTGGTCGCTCCCTCCGGCACAACCGCGACGCTTGCGGCGGGCGACCCCTCGATCAGGCAGGCCGTTGCAACACTGACAGCGCCCAACACGCCGATGGAGGCATGAACGCGGTGCGGAATGAGCGAGCGCACGGTGACAGCCCCGCCATCCTTGGGCGCCGCGACGAGCATCATCTTGGGGACGGATTTCTCAGTCACATCGCCCAGATTCATCAGCGGGCCGCATTGCAGGCGGATCGCTTCGATCTTGGCCTTCATATCGGCGTTGGCATCCAGCGTATCGCGGTCCTCATAGCCCGTCACGCCAACATCCGAGGCAAGGAACACGACGCAGGGCATGCCATTGTCGATCATCGTCACCTTCACGCCATCAATCTCGTCCACGCCATTGCCGGTGGGCAGCAGCGCTCCGCAAGATGAGCCAGCGGTATCGCGAAACGCCAGCGGGATCGGCGCGGCGGTGCCGGGCACGCCGCTGATCGAGGCATCGCCGCGATATTCAACCTTGCCGCCAGGCGTGTTCACCGTCGCGACGGCAACCTGTCCGGTATTCTCCATGAAGATGGAGATGCGCGTCTGGTCGCCCGTCGGCGCCACCAATCCGCGCTCGATCGCAAAAGGCCCAATCCCCGCAAGGATATTCCCGCAATTTTGCGCGTCCGTGACGATCGCCTGATCCACGAACACCTGCAGGAAGAGATAATCGACATCCACGCCATCACGCTGCGATTTCTTGACCACGCCGACCTTGCTCGTCAGCGGATCAGCGCCGCCCATGCCATCGATCTGGCGCTCATCGGGCGAGCCCATCACCCGCAGCAAAAATGCGTCACGCTCGGCAGTGTCGGCGGGCAGGTCCTCCGCGAGGAAGTAGCCACCCTTGGATGTGCCGCCGCGCATCCACATGCAGCGGGCAGAGCCTATCGCCATGTCATTCTCCGTTCGGTGCAGTCGCTGGGGCCTCAAATATACTTGAGACCCTCTTTCTCCAGCCGCTCACGCATATTGTAGAGATCGAGGCCGAGCACGCCGCTGGCCATCTTCTCGCGCTTGTCGCCCTCATTGGCTTCACGCACACGGGCCGCTTCCAGCACCTTGGCGGCATTGGCGCGGGGCACGACGCACACGCCGTCATCATCGGCCACGATCACATCGCCCGGATTGACCAGCGCATTGGCGCACACGATGGGGATATTCACGCTGCCGAGCGTATTCTTGACCGTGCCCTGCGCGGAGACGACCTTGGACCAGACCGGGAATTTCATTTCGGTGAGATCACGCACATCCCGCACGCCAGCGTCGATGATCAGGCCACGGCATTTGCGCGACTGAGCGCTGGTCGCCAGCAGATCGCCGAAATAGCCATCTTCGCAGGGGCTGGTCGGCGCGAGGACGAGAATGTCACCTTCCTTGAGCTGCTCGATGGCCACATGCAGCATCCAATTATCGCCGGGGGCCGCGCTGATCGTGATCGCACTGCCTGCGACACGCGCGCCGCTGTAGATCGGTGTCATATAGGAGGCGAGCAGGCCGGTGCGGCCCTGCGACTCATGAACCGTGGCAACGCCGCAAGCGGCAAGGCCATCGATCACGTCCAGCGGAGCCCGCTCGATATTCTGCACGACGACACCCATGACTATTCCTTCTCTTTCCCAAGACCGCGATATGACACCGTTGGAAGCGGAGTCTTTCGATGCTGGCACTATAAGGGGGAGAGGCCGCTACTCAATCCCGGAACTTTGCGCCGATCATAAGCTTCTGCTAAGTCTGCGCCATGCAGCCTTCCCGGCCCTCTCCGCTCAGCTTCAATTTGCGCCACCTCACAGCCATCGCTGCTGTGGTCAGTCGGGGGAGCGTTTCGTCGGCGGCGAGCACGCTGCATCTCACCCAGCCCGCCGTTACGCAGGCCATCGCCCGCGTGGAGACATTGCTGGAGATGCAGCTGTTCGAGCGGCGCACGGACGGCATGCTGCCTTTGCCGCCCGCCATTGCCCTTGCGCAGCGCATCGAGCAGGCGCTTGATCTCATCGGCTCGCGCCGGGTCACGATGGCGCAATTGCGCGCCTTTCTCGCCGTGGCGGATGCGGGTGGCTATGCTGCTGCTGCGGCTCGCACGGGCCTTTCCCAGCCGACCCTGCACCGCGCGATTGGCGATCTTGCGCTCATTCTCCGTCGCCCGCTGGTCGAACGGCGCGGTCGCGGAATCACGCTGACAGAGGCGGGTCAGCGCACGGCGCGCGCCTTCCGGCTGGCACGGGCCGAGCTCGAGGCGGGCTTCAACGAGGCGCTGGGCGATGCTCGCAGTGGCCCCTCCCGCATCATCATCGGCGCCATGCCGCTATCGCGCGCGCGCGTGCTTCCCCGCGCCCTTGCCTTGTTCAATGCGCAGGCACCCGATGTCGAGATTGTCATCATCGAAGGGTCGCATAGCGAGCTGGCGGAATCTCTGCGCGATGGCAGCATAGACTTGATGGTCGGCGCCTTGCGCGATCCGCCGCCCGGGCCCGATCTTATGCAACGCGGCATGTTCAAGGATGGCGTGATCGCTCTTGCGCGCGCGGGCCATCCCCTTGCGCTCGCGCATCTCGATTCAGAGCCTCGCGCAACAATCCCTCCCATCGAGGCACTCGCGAAATATCCATGGATCGTCCCGTCTCCCGGCGCTCCCTTGCGCGACAAGTTCGAGGCGATGTTCAAAAGCGCCGGACTGGAGCCGCCATTCGTGCCCATAGAATGTGGCTCGGTGATGATGATCCGCGAGATATTGATGCAGACCGATTTCCTCACCTTGCTTGCGCCCGATCAGGTTTCTGTGGAGCGGCAAGCAGGCTGGCTTGTTTCGCTCGGTGAGCCTGCTGGCGACTTCAACCGCGAGATTGGGATAACGACGCGGGCACAATGGCGCCCCTCGCCGGTGCAGGCCGATTTCATCGCCCAACTGGAGAAGGCAGCAGCCGAACCATTCGCTTCTGCTTATGACATCAGGACCGATCAAATTTGCGCGACAGTGCCGGACGAGGCAAAAGCACTCTCATGACTATTAGGATTGCCCTGATTGGATTTGGAGAGGCTGGCCGCACCTTTGCTAAGGCGGGCGCGTGGCAGAGTGCCGCACAGGTCTTCGACATCAAGACGCTGGATGAAAGCGCCGCCGCCCCGATGCGCTCTGCTTATGCCGAATTGGGCGTGAAAGGCTGCGAGACTTTGGCCCAGGCGCTTGAGGGCGCGCAAATCATCCTCAGTCTCGTGACGGCAGATCAGACGCCAGCCGCCGCACAGGCCGCAGCGAAATTCATTCCCAAAGGCGTGCTGTTTTGCGACCTCAATTCCGTGTCGCCCGGCGCGAAGCAGGGCAATGCGGCGGTAATCGAGGCCGCAGGCGGGCGCTATGTTGACGTCGCAGTGATGTCGCCCGTTCAGCCCGCCGCTCTTGCGGTGCCATTGCTGGTGAGTGGCCCTCATGCAGAGCAAGCCACCGAAATGCTGCGCAGCATTGGCTTCACCAAAGTGCAGATCAGCGGCGCCAAGATAGGTGCGGCAAGCGCAACAAAAATGGTTCGCTCGGTGATGATCAAAGGCATCGAGGCGCTGACTGCCGAGATGCTGCTGGCAGCACAGGCTGCCGGTGTGACCGACGCCGTGCTAAGCTCGCTGGGCGGCGATTGGCCCCAGAAAGCCGATTATAACCTCGACCGCATGCTCGCGCACGGCACCCGCCGCGCCGCCGAGATGGAAGAGGTGGTCGCGACGCTGACCGAACTTGACATCGAGCCGCTGATGACGCGCGGCACGGTCGTGCGGCAGCGCGCCCTGGGCGCCATCCTTGGCGATGCGCCGATGCCGGAAGGCCTCGCGGCAAAGTTCGCTCTGATCGACCGCAACACAGAACAAAAAATGCAAGGAAAGGCTGACGCTGCATGACGATGATTATCGATTGCCACGGCCATTATACCGTCCTGCCCAAGGCGCATGACGAATGGCGTGAGAAACAGAAAGCGGCGTTCAAGGCCGGGGAAGCTGCCCCGCCCTATCCCGATATTTCCGATGACGAGATTCGCGAAACGATCGAATCCAACCAGCTGCGCCTTGTGAAAGAGCGCGGCGCGGACATGACGATCTTCAGCCCGCGCGCATCGGCCATGGCGCCGCATGTGGGCGATCAGTCCGTCGCAGTGAAATGGGCGCAGGTCTGCAATGATCTGATCGCGCGCGTTGTGGGGCTGTACCCTGATGTGTTCGCAGGCGTGTG
>CAMLFF010000248.1 GCA_946479185.1 uncultured Sphingobium sp. | reverse complement strand
GCACCGGAGAAGTGGGCAGTGCCCATCGCCAACAATATCGTGCCGCTCAACTATGTGCTCGGCGAGGATGATTATACCGAGGAAGAGCTCAAGCTGCGCGACGAGAGCCGCAAGATCCTTGAGATCCCCGGCCTGCCCGTCTCCGGCACCTGCGTGCGCGTGCCCGTGTTCACCGGCCACGGCCTGTCGATCAACGCCGAGTTCGAGCGCCCACTCGATGCGCAAACCGCCCTCGCCCTGCTCGCCAAGGCGCCCGGCGTGGTTGTAACCGAAGTTCCGAACGCCCTCGACGCCACCGGCGCCGACCCTGTGTTCGTCGGCCGCGTCCGCCCGGATCGCACGGTGGACCATGGCCTCGCCATGTTCGTGGTGGGTGACAATCTGCGCAAGGGTGCCGCGCTCAACGCCGTGCAAATCGGCGAGGTGCTCTGCGGGCGCTAAGGTCTAATGCCTCCTCCCCGGCTTCGGTCGGGGAGGACAGCTTACACTTTCGCCGCGTAAATCAGGCTGCCTTCACCCAAATAGCCAAACAGCTTGTCTAAATCCGTCTCACCCACCGCGAAGCAACCCTGGCTGCGACCGAGCTTGCCGTGGGTCTGGATCATGTCCGCATTGGCATACCATGCGCCGTGGACAACGATCGCGCGGTCGAGCGCATTGTTGTTGGTCGGGTCGAGGCCGATGAGGCGCTGCGAACGGCCATGTTTGCCGACATAGTAATTGCTGGTGAGGAAGGCCCCTTCGCTCGATGCGTTGGAGTTGAACTCGTTGGAGAATTTCTGGAGGAAGCCGGTATGGCGCGGATCCGAGCCCGAGCCGTGCGCGACCAGCAGGCGCGACATTTCGCCGCTCACGACATCCAGAAAATGCAGCCGCATGTCAGACGATGAGGACGAAAAGTCCACGATCGCAAGACGGCCCCGGTTAGGAACGCTGGCCGAATGCCGGGCTAGCGCATCAAGCGCGCCACGAAACAGCTTGGGATTGATAGTCGAAGGCGCCGCCAGCACTTTGGGCGCTGGCTCAGGGAGGGGAATCGGCTGTGCTGACTGGGCACCCTGCCCAAACTCCCCAATAGCGGAGGCCGAACGAGTCAAACCAGCGCCCACAAGAGCCGCCCCGCCGACCATCATCCAGCGGCGATCAATCCGGAATTTCTGATCTTTCATGGCAGGTTATGTAGCATAGTGGACGCATAGGTTAAAGGCGGCCGCCCGCATGGCGAACTCAGTTCAGCTTATGCACGGATCATCAGAGCGTCAGAGCGATCATGGCCCGACGGCACCCACCGCCGCCCGCAAGCGCATATCGCGGCTGGCCGGAAAGCCGAGCGCGGTCGAGACCTTCTCGTTCCAGCCATAAGGATCGGCGCGGATCACCGGCTCGCCTGCCTGATCGAACACGACCGTCTGGTAAAGCAGCCGCACTGGAATCTCGCGCGGCAGCTTCACGAAGCTTTCCTTGCCCGTTGCCCTCGCCTTGTTCCACTCGTCGATCACGCCGCCATCTCGGGCGAGCAATTCTGCAAAGCCCAAGGCATCCTGCACCCGCACGCAACCATGACTGCGCTGGCGCTGCACCTCATTGAACAATTGCTTGGCGGGCGTGTCATGCAGATAGATGAGATGCTCATTCTTCATGTCGAACTTCACCAACCCAAGCGAATTTTTCGGCCCCGGCTGCTGCACGATCCAGCCATCCTTGCGCGCCATATTGTTACGGCGCAGATAAGCGGCGCTCTTCCCGGCCAGTTCCCGGCGCTCGATGGAGCGTGGCACCGTCCAAGTGGGGTTGGCCACCAGCCGCCAGATGGGTGAGCCAAGCTGCGGCGTCTCATGCTCAGGCTTGCCGACGACCACACGGCGCGAGTCGATCAGCTTGCCATCGCGCCAATAATTGAGCCGCGCGGCGGCAATGTTCACATCGATGCGCGTCGCAGGCGCCACCCGCTCGAGCCAGCGTGCCCGTTCCATCGCAACGGCGATCACGCGGGCGCGATCCGCATCGGAGAGGTTGAGCACTTCGAGCACATCATCGCCCACGACGCCATCAGGATCGATGCCATAATCGGCCTGCATCTGCTTGACGGCGCGGACCATCGGCTGCGTATAGAGATGGCCATTGCTGGCCTGCGCTGCCGGGAGATAATCGGAGGCCACGAGCTGCCGGGCGATGATGGGCACGCGCTTGTCCGTGTCGCTTGGCTTGAGCGGTTCCGCCGCCGCCGGAATTGACGTGGCGCCGGGCGCAGCTTTGCTATTGCCGCCGCCCCGCAAGGCCAGATAGGCTTTGGAGAGCTTGCGATAGCTCTCATCCTGTGGGGCGAGGCTCTCCAGCCAAGCATCCACCTTAGCATTCGCGATCGCTTGCGCGAGACCGAGCTTGAGATCCACCTTCGGTCGGGGGAGCGTATAAATCTCGTGCAGTTTCGTGGGGTTGGCCGCGCCTAGTGCCAGCGCACCGGCATAGCGCAGCGCTGCTTGAGTGAGCGCAGCTTGGCCCTCTGCGCTGCCCGTATCGCCCTTGATGTCAAAATTCATGCGGTCCAGCCCATGAGCGGCACGTGCGTCGATCGCCTTGCGCAACTGCTGCACCGTGGCATCGCTCCACCGCGCATCTTCAACCGATGTGCTGGCCCCGGCCTGTTCACCGGACTTGCCGCAGCCAGTCAGAAGGAGGGGAGAAACGAGCAAGGAACCGACAATCAACGCTTTGAGCACAAAAATCTCCAGACATGGCTTCCACTTAACGCGCGACATTCACGCGCGCTCCACACATGCGAAATTCAGTTTAGGGCTGGCCGATGAACGCAATGTGGATGTGTGGCCCTGTCCCGTTCTGAGCCATACCCGCAAAACAAGGTAACTCTGCCGTTAACCTTTCACGAAACCGTCACGGCTGCCTGACAAAGGCCATCCCAGCGTTCTCTGACATGGGGCCACCCACAATCCGGCCGATATCCTGCCAATTCTGGCAGCCCTTAGTCATGCGCTGCGCAGGTGGGAAATGATCTGCGCTCCAGTGGGACATTGGGAGACTGACACATGAAGAATTTAATCAAACTGGCCGCTATCGGCCTCAGCATCGGCGCAGCATGCGCACCGGCTCAGGCGCTGGTGATCGGCACGGCGGACAGCACAAGCTCATTGCCGTTCGGCAGCACGACATCGGGCTATTTCTACCAGCAGATCTACAACGCATCGAACCTCACGGCGATGAACATCAGCCAGATCAGCTTCTACAACCGCACCGCGCCGGGCGGTACAACGCGTCCCGGAACGTTCGTGCTCTATCTCTCGACCTCGACGCTTGACGTCGCAACGTTCGACATGACGAATGGCATTCAATATCCCTATCTCGACAGCAGCTTTACCGAAGTGTTCAACGGCGAACTGCCCTCGCTCGCCAATGGTCGCCTCGACATCGCGCTGAGCACCTTGTTCAATTATAATCCGGCAGCCGGAAACCTCGTGCTCACCATCAAGGAATTCGGCCTGAATTCCGGCGGTGGCATCCAGCTGGATGCGGACAAAAATAAAGGCGTCACCAATCTCCGGATGTCGTCCTATCCATATGATTTCAACCAGGGTCTTGTGACGGGTTTCAACGACATTGCCGCTGTCCCTGAGCCAGCAACCTGGGCCATGATGATGGGCGGTTTTGCCCTCATCGGCTTCTCGATGCGCCGCCGCCGCACCGAGGTCAGCTTCGCCTGATCGCATCGCTGCGCGCAAAACGGACCCGGCTGGCCCTTGGCTGGCCGGGTTATTTGCGTGTGAAGCTGCTCAGGATAGCGCCCTGTGTACGCCACTCTTGCTTTCTGCAGAAACTGCGCCTAAGTGCAGCGCAGCATTTGGCGCCTGGACTAACGATCCTGAGCGTAATCCCGCGCAGCGTGAGGCCCCGCATCTTTGCACAAGGGCCGCCGGGACGGACGGATGCAAAACCGCCCAAGCTTCCTTTATCACGCAGGGTCGCCCGTTTGGAGAACCCTGCTGCGTCACGCCGCTTCGATGCGCGTGCACAGCATTTCTGTATTGAAAGTATATTCATGTCTTATTTTGAACAGCTTGGCCTTGCCGAGCCTCTCCTTCGTGCTTTGTCCGCGAAGGGCTATGCCGATCCCACGCCAATTCAGCAGCAGGCCATTCCCGCGC
The DNA here is from genome assembly GCA_946479185.1 of uncultured Sphingobium sp. The sequence goes on along the minus strand of CAMLFF010000248.1, from coordinate 790 downwards.
TGATGAAGGGCCGCGACCTTTTGGGTATCGCGCAGACCGGCACCGGCAAGACCGCAGCTTTCTCGCTGCCCTCGCTCCATCGCCTGATGAACAACCCGGTGCCCCGCAAGCCTGCTTCGTGCCGGATGCTGGTGCTTTCGCCTACCCGCGAGCTGGCAGCACAAATTGCCGACAATATGCGCGGCTATGCCAAGTTCCTCGATATGAACGTGCAGGTCGTGTTCGGCGGTGTGCCCGTCGGCAAGCAATCCCGCGCACTTGTGCCGGGCTGCGATGTTCTCGTCGCCACGCCGGGCCGCCTTCTCGATCTGATCGAGCAGCGCGCGCTCACGCTGCGCAATGTCGAGATTTTCGTGCTCGACGAAGCTGACCAGATGATGGATCTCGGCTTCATCAAGCCGCTCACGCGCCTCGCCGCGATGCTCCCCAAGGAGCGTCAGAGCCTCTTCTTCTCCGCAACCATGCCAAAGGCGATTGCGGACCTGGGCAAGCGCTTCATCAACGATCCAGTCCGCGTGGAAGTTTCGCCGCAGGCCACCACGGCTGAGCGCGTGGAGCAATATGCCACCTTCGTTGAGCAGAAGGAAAAGCAGGCCTTGCTGACCATCCGCCTGCGTCAGGAAATCGCATCGGGCGCGCTCGACAAGGCGCTGGTGTTCTCACGCACCAAGCATGGCGCGGACCGTGTTGCGCGCCATCTGGCCGCAGCGAACATTTCTGCCGCCGCGATCCACGGCAATAAGAGCCAGGGCCAGCGCACCGCTGCGCTGCAGGGCTTCCGCAGCGGCAA
>CAMLFF010000247.1 GCA_946479185.1 uncultured Sphingobium sp. | reverse complement strand
TGAAGGGGTTCGCGTAAGTTGCAGCATTCAGCAAATGGCTCGCGACGAGCGTTTTCAACCTGGCTTCAAGTGCGAATGATCCCGGCGGATTCAGCGCCAGATCAGCAAAAAGACCCGCACTCTGTGCGTGCACAGGAATCCCTGCAATGGCTGCCAGCAGCAGCCGTGGATCATCGCCAGCGCCCGTAAACGCGCCGCCACCTCGCGACCAAAAGTCGTCCTCGCCCCAGAACGCACCGCCCGCCTTATGCTCGCGCATAGCCGCAATTAGCGCGGGGGCTGTCGCGCCATGCTCCGGCACCTCGGCACCTGGCCGCACAATCTTGGCAGGATGCGCGCCGGGGAAGGGCGGAACGAGAAAGATCGATTCAGCAATTGCTGTCATGGCCGCCGCACCTTTTCGATCCAGCCAGCGGGCGGGGCAGGGAGCTTGGCCAGCGATCCATTCTGCATGGCCATGATCGCCGCGTTAAGCCAAGGTCCGAGCGTCGCCATGTCCGGGTTGTGATAGGCCGTCTCACCGAGGATGAGGCTGGACGGGCCGCCATAAGCGGAAAACAGCTCGTCACCACTGCTTGCGGGAACGATGCGATCCCGCCCGCCCTGCATGAAGATGACAGGGTGTTTGAGCGATTTGAGCGCGCTGAGATTATCCCAGCGATCCGGGATCAGAGCGCGCGTGATCCGGGGCGCGGCAGCGGCCACGCGGGAGAACGCATTCATCGCGACGACGCCCTCTATGTTCTGGTCCACCGCAGCGGCATGAAGCACGACCGCCGCCCCGATGGAGTGGCCGACAAGCCAGACGCGCGCATTCGGCCCGGCCTTTTCGCGCGCGAAGGCGATAAAGGCCGCCGCGTCTCGCATCATGCCTGGCTGCGAGGGGCGCCCGGGATTTCCGCTAAAGCCATGATAGGATGCGACGACGACGCCATTGCCCGCGCCCGTGAGATATTGGGCAAACTCAGCGCTTCTTGCGGCGCTCCAGTTTCGGCCGTGGAAAAACACGATGATGTCGGCATCGCCGGGCGTGCCGGGCCAATAATATCCGTTGAGGGGTGAGCCGTCCTGCGTGGTGAGCTGGATAGCCTCGGGCCGGTCCTTGACCCAATTGATATGGGCTGGCGCAGCATTCGGAGAATAGAGGATCTGGCGGGAGATGCCACAGCCTGAGAGGAGCAGTGCTCCGGCGAGCGTCATCACGCCGTATCGCGCGCCATCGAGGCGCTGCGTCTCAGTCTTCTTCACCATGAGGCGGCGGGGCGCCATGCACATGGCCTGTTCAAAACTGGCTGCGCGAGCGCATGATTGCCTCGACGATTGGAATGTCAGTGGGATTATTCACCTCGACGATGGGATAGCCCTGCTCTTCCAGTGTGACGACCGACACCGGCACGCCCGCATAGAGAAAGCGCAACTGCTCCAGCCCTTCGACCGTCTCCAGCATCGTGGTGCCCGTAGCGACATAGCGTTCCAGCGCCGCGCGCCGATAGGCGTAGAGGCCAAGGTGCAATAGCACGGGCGCCTCTGCATCCGGCATCCGCCCTTCCGGCAGATAGGGCAGGATGCGCTTGGAGAAGTAGAGTGCCTCGCTTTCTCCGTTGAGAACGACCGTCGTGCCACCCACTCGGCCGTTGGCAGCATCTTCGGCTAGATGCTGAAAGGTCTCAACCGAGCAGCGCACCGCAGCTGTTGCGACCTGCACATGCGGGTTGGCCTGCATGTGCGCGATGAGCGCCTCCACGAAGGCGGGGGGCGTGAGCAGCGCATCGCCCTGAAGATTGATCAGCAACTCGGCATCGGGCAACTGATCGAGGCAGGCTGCCACCCGCTCGGTTCCGTTGGCGCAGCTCTCCGGCGTCATCAAGCTCGTGCCGCCAAAGCTCGCCACAGCGTCCGCGATCTTGTGATCATCGGTAGCGACCGCAACCTGTCCAGCACCACGCACGGCCTTACCGGCCTCATAGCTCCACTGGATGAGCGGCTTTGCAACGCCATCCGCATCGCGCAACGCGATCAACGGCTTGCCGGGAAAACGGGTGGACGCGAAGCGTGCCGGGATGACGATCACGACAGATGAAGCGGAGGCGTCATCATCTGTATGGTCACTGGTTTCAGTATTGATCATGCGGATCACTATGGAACGGCGTTAGCAGCCGCTCAAGGGACCAGATCGTGAATATGCGCAATCGCAATAGGTGTTGCAGGATTGTCAGCCGCCGTGACGAACAGAACCGTGATCTTGGCCTCGTTCATGATCGTCAGAACTTCCTCGACCGGCGTGCCGCTCGGCACGGTGATCGGATCGCGCGTCATGATATCGATGGCGCGCGCGGTGAGAACCTGATCGAATGCGCGGCGCAGATCGCCATCGGTGATGATGCCGATGAGCCCGCCTTCCTTGCCGATCACGCCCGCCACACCCTTGCCGCCGGACGTCATCTCAAAGACGATATCACGCATCGGCGTATCCCAGGCCACGAGCGGCAGCGGGTCGCTTGAATTGATGACATCATCCACGGGCCCAATGCGTGAGCCGATCTCGCCGCCTGGATGCCATTGCGCAATGTCGTTGCGGGTAATGCCACGCCGCTGCATCACGGCGAGCGCAAGGGCATCGCCCAGTGCGAGCATCATGGTCGTGGAGGTTGTGGGCGCGACGCGAACCGGGCAAGCCTCTGCAGCGTCCGGCAATTGCAGTACGATATCGGCGGCCTGGCCAAGCGGCGAGTGGAGCTTGGAGACGATACCGATAACCGGAACGCCATTGCGGCGCGCATAAGCCAGCAGGGGGCGAAGCTCCTGCGAAAAGCCGCTATTGGAGAGAACGAGCAGCAAGTCTCCCGACGTGACCATGCCAAGATCGCCATGCGCAGCTTCACTTGCATGGAGGAAGAAGGCGGTCGTTCCGGTCGATGCAAAGGTCGCAGCAATTTTGCGCCCAATATGCCCGGATTTGCCGATGCCGGTTACAATGACGCGACGTTCGGCACCGAGGATCGCATTCACAGCATTTGCGAATTTGTCATCGATAGAGGAGGCGAGCGCCATGAGGCCCGCTGCTTCCTGTAATATTGCGGATCGGCCAGCTTCAAGCGTTGCCGCCTGATGCTCACTAAAACGCCCGATTGCGTGGTGTTGAACTGTCGCCATCTGTTCGGGAGCTCCAAAGCTTTCGCCCCGTCGCTAGTCCTGAGCATGTCACAAGGCAAGGATATTTTGCGCCGCACCATTTCGTCGCGCTCAGGCCCCATCTGGTCTTTGCCGGGTTAACATTAATCGTTCAGGTTGAAAGGGTTTACTTGGCGCTGACCGCTACTGCACTTTGTTGTGCTTTGCGCGCGATTGATCACGAATCGCCTTAAACTCGGCGGTTGGATACCAGTTCGGCCACAGGTTGCTGACTGCCAGTTCGCGCCCGATGCGGTAATAGGTTTGCAGATCCTGAATCGCGCCACCCCAGTTCCAGCTCGCCACATATTCATCCTGCGGCTTGTGATAGCGATTGACGGTGTAATCCTCAGCCGCGGCATGACCGGCTGCAACGCCACCCGCGACCAGATCTTCGCCGCTCTCGGCATAGATCATCGGTACGCCAAGCTTGGCGAAGCTGAAATGATCGGAGCGATAGAAGCTGCCTTTTTCAGGGGTTGCTTCCGGAACGATCGTCCGTCCGCTATCCTTGGCGGCGCGGGCCAGCAGCAATTCCATCTCCGATTTGCCGCTGCCGATCACGACCATGTCGCGCGTGGGGCCGTTCACGTTCAGCGCATCCATGTTGATGCCGCCCACCGTCAATGCGAGCGGGAACACAGGATTCTCGGCATAATATTTTGAGCCCAACAGCCCGCTTTCCTCGGCGGTCACGGCCAGGAAAATCAGTGAGCGCGCCGTAGAGCCCGCTTTTGCGTGCGCCTCACCCAAAGCGACGAGCCCAGCCGTGCCGGTGGCGTTGTCGACCGCGCCATTACAAATGTCGTCACCCTTCACCGGCTCGCAGCGGCCCAGATGATCCCAATGTGCACTGTAGAGGATATACTCATCAGGTTTGGATTTACCGGGCAGGATGCCGATGACATTCTTCGAGACCTGACGGCGGATCTTGTTATCGAAGGCAAGATTGGCGCGCAGACCCAGCGGCACCGCACGGAAGCTTGGCCGCTTGGCTGCATCGCTCAATGCAGCGAAGTCCTTGCCCGCAGAGGCGAACACGCGCTTGGCTGCGTCCAGCGTGACCCAGCCCGCAGCCTTGGCCTGATCCATATGATTGCCGGGCAGATCGATGTTGAGCTGCGGGCCAGTCCAGGAGGAGACGACGACGTCCCACGGGTAGGCCGCCGGGAAGGTGTCGTGGATGACGAGCACGGCAGCGGCGCCCTGCCGCGCAGCTTCGGCGAATTTATAGTCCCAGCGGCCATAATAGGTCATGGCCCGGCCCTCGAAGGGGCCATCAAGACCTTCCATCTCATAGTCAGGATCGTTGACGAGCATCACGACCGTTTTGCCGCGCGCATCGATGCCGGCATAGTCGTTCCAGCCCTTCTCGGGGGCGTTGATGCCATAGCCGACGAAGACCATCTCACTGTCGCTGATCTCGCTGCGTGGCGTGACCTGATAAGTGCCCGCCACCATATCGGTCTTGTAGGCGAGCGTGAGTGGCTGGCGTCCGCCCGTGATGCTGAGCGCCATATCAGGCGAGGAGGTGACCTCGACCAGCGGAACATCCTGCGTCCAGCTGCCTTTGTTGCCGGGCTTGAGCCCCGCCTTGGTCATTTGCGCGATGAGGTAGGCGACAGTCTTCTCCTCACCGGGCGTTGTCGGTGCGCGGCCTTCGAAGGCGTCGGACGAGAGAGTTTTCGTCATCTCCTTCAGCAGCGCGGCATTGATGGTCGGGGCCTTGACTGATGGTGGGAGCGTAAAGGCGGGATCTGGCGGCGCGGGCGCTGCGCTGACAGGGGCGGAT
>CAMLFF010000246.1 GCA_946479185.1 uncultured Sphingobium sp. | reverse complement strand
CTGGACGAGGAGGACAACGATCTACGCGAGAATCCGAGCGATCGCGTCTACCTCGACCAGAAAGCCGTAATGCAAATGCGGAACCGGCACCACGGTGCGAGCGGGGCGCGCATCGCCGAGCATGTCGGCATAGATGCGGTTGAACTCCGGCCAATTCTCCACGCCCACAATGTAGGCCGTCACCCTCAGAAGGTCGCTTGGCTGACCGCCAGCGGCTTCCAGAATTGCGAGCAAATTGGCAAGTGCCTGCCGCACCTGCCCCTCGAAGCTCATGTCAGGCAGCGGTGCCTTGTCGGCACGGATCGGTAACTGACCCGATATATAAAGATCGTCGCCAGATCGCATCGCCTGAGAATAATGGCCTGCAGGCGCGGGCGCCGTTTCGGTCAAAATTGGCTTGGGCGTATCTGTCATCACCAGCCTCCAAAACGCTGCCACTCGGCATGGACGATGTCGCAAGCGCCCTGCACGACATGATAGCTACGGTGCTGCGCCCCGGTGGCGCAAGCATGGTTGGGGAGGACGCGCACTCTGTCTCCAATCTTCAGGTCTGGCAGGACCCCTTCCGTCCCGGGACGCACCATGATGATGCCATGCTCCTGATTGGCGTCGGCGAGGATCAGATTGTCATAGGGGCGCCCGCTGCTGTCACACACCACACCATAGCCCTGATTGACCGCCTGCTTCGACGTGCCGCGATCCTGCGACATGGCCATCCAGCCTGCATCGATCAGGATCCAGCCCTTTTCCCGCTGATGGCCAATCACCGTGCCCAGAACGGAAAGCGCAATGTCATCGATCTTGCAGATGCCGACACCGGCCATCACCAGATCGAAAAAGACGAACACACCCGCGCGCACTTCCGTCACGCCTGTGAGGTCTGTGGCATTATGTGCGGTTGGCGTGGAACCCATGCTGACCACCGGGCAAGCCAGCCCCGCATCACGCAGGATTTTGGCCGCGTCGACAACGCTGCGACGTTCTTCCTCAGCACAGCGACGCAAGGCTTCTTCCCCGCGTGCCGCATAACTTCCGCCTGCATGGGTCAGCACACCGCGCAATTCGCCGCCTTCACTCAGCGCCCTGCCGATCTCGACGAGCCGCTGGGCGTCGCCCGGCAGCACGCCCGAGCGATGACCGTCGCAATCGATCTCGATCAGCGCAGGGATCGGGTCACCAGCCTGCCGCGAGGCCGCCGCAACCGCCTGCGCCTGCTCGACCGTATCGAGAACGACAGCAAGATCGACACCCTGCCTGCGCAGTTCAATGACTTTCGAGAGCTTCGAAGGGGCGATGCCGACGGCATAGATGATGTCGCGCACGCCCGCTGCAGCAAAGAACGCGGCCTCCTTGAGTGTCGAAACCGTTGCCGGCCCCTGCGGCGAAGCCATGAGGCGCATCGCGACCTCGATTGACTTTCCGGTCTTTAAATGTGGACGCAGCGTCACGCCCAGGGGCGCAAGCCGGTTCCGCAACCGAGCGATATTACGGTCCATTTTCTCCGAATCCAGGATCAGGCACGGCGTTTCCAGGTCGGCAAGCCGTGTTTGGCTTTCCAATGTCTCCAGCGTTTCTGCTGCCTGTGTCCCGTTCAACATCTGGTCCTCGCTCCAGTAAGAGCGAATATTGCCTTGCGGATAGCGATCAAGCAATTAACACTTTCTGCAGGGCTAGTTAAGTTCGGAATTAATGTGTCGGTGCTATTTGTGAGCCAATGCACGGCTACCGAGAGGCTCGTTGAGCAAGAATAAGGGCGTGAAAAATGATCTCGACCGACGATCTCATCTTTTTCCGCACGATCGCCCGATCTCGCTCATTGGCTGAAGCAGCACGCAGCCTCAATGTGACGCCCCCTGCCGTCACCCAGCGCCTGCGCGCGCTCGAAGTGAAGGTTGGCGTCAAACTCATCGATCGCACCTCGCGTGGCCTCGCCCTTACCGATGAGGGCGAACTCATCGCCGCACAAGGCGCCACGATCATCGCCGCGATCGACGATCTCTCCGAACGTCTGGCGAGCCGAACCAGCCAGGTGCACGGCCATCTGCGTGTTGCCGCGCCTTATGGCTTTGGCAGGCGACATATCGCCCCAATCGTCCAGCAATTTGCAGTCGATCACCCCGCGGCGGCCGCAACGCTGGAATTATCCGATAGCCCGATCCGGCAGATGTCGGAAGGCTGGGACATCATCATCCATATTGGAGCCCTGCCGGAAAGTGATAGGCTTGTTACGACGCTCGCCCCCAACCGCCGCATCCTCTGCGCCGCGCCCGCCTATCTGGCGCGTGCTGACCCGATCGAACATCCAGCGGATCTTTCGGACCATCAATGTGTGGCGTTGCGGGAGAATGGTGAGGACGTCACGCTCTGGCGGTTCGCTCATCCAAAGCATGGCAAGGCAACTGTGCGTATCACGCCCCACCTCTCAAGCAATGACGGCGAGATTGTCCGGGATTGGGCTCTGGCCGGACTTGGCGTGATTGTGCGCAGCGAGTGGGACGTGGCCGAAGACTTGGCCGCCGGGCGGTTGGAGGAGATAATTCCCCAGTGGTCCTTGGCTCCCGCCAACGTCGTTGCGCTCCTCCACCCCCGGCAAGGGAGAAGTGGTCGCGCCAATGCATTTCTAAAATTGTTGAGGGACAGCTTCTCGCCAGCGCCTTGGCGCGAGAGTGATAGGGAAGCTCCGCCAGCGAGGGCGCAATAACGCGATCCGCACAATTCCTTCTGCAAAGCTGTGAATTTGCGGGCATCCACCTTGGCCGCGCCGATAATCACTTGCCATTTCAACTATATTTATGGTTTGGCGGCTTGCATAATCTGATGTGCATGAGCACGCTGTATCGCAGGAAGACCAAAGAATGACGGAAGCCGAGAAAATTCGGCGTCCGCGCGCAACGGCGCGTGCGGGCAGCTATCCAGACCCAGATTCGGATGGTGCTCATTTCCACGCGCGCGAATGGCCATTTTTTTGGCTCAGGCGTGCAACGGACCTGTATCTCAGCAAGCTTGAAAAAGGCTTGAAGAAGGTCGGCCTCGATATTGGCCGGTGGCGCGTCCTCATGTGCGTCCCGCCCGGTGAGGCGCGTAGCGTCAGCGAGATTGCCGAACTGGCCATCGTAAAGCTGCCCACTATGATGAAGCTCATCCAGCGCATGGAGGCCGAAGGGCTCGTGCAATGCGAGGCGCGTGTAACCGACGGACGCGTAACGGACGTGTCGCTCACGCCCGCCGGACTGGAAGCCCGACAAACCGCCTGGCACACGGCAAGCAAGATATTCTGGCGGCTTTTCGCAGAGGATGACGGGCTGGATTTCGATGCGTTGAACGAACAGCTTCGTAAAGTGGTCGCGCGTCTCGAAGAAGACTGAGCGTTCTCCTGCCCTGCTGGCAGGTAACTGCAAGTAGCGGAGTATAGGCGCGCGGTGTGCCCAGCACACGAACGACGACGTGGAGCCAGCCGGGTGATTCCATAGTAAATGCTCGTCTGACCTATCAGCTGCCAGACGAGGGTTTCGCCATCGCTCTTGGCGCGACCAACCTGTTCAGCAAGCTGCATTGCAAAAAACTTCTTCATTCTACATGACTCTGGTCAGGCAAACGTACAAGGCCGGCCCGCTGCGCCGCGCCAGTGCTACTTGCAGGTTAAGAAGACTTTCTGATGTGAGCATGGCGGTGTCGGAGCCTACTCCTAATAGGGACTTCGACGCCTAAAAGTCTTCACAACGTTCGCACGCATTAACGTGCCCGCCTGGGCATGATAAACGGGCGGACGGCTTCAACTGAAATCATGGTCTTAACGATGAGGCTCACTCGATCCTCGTGGGTGTAAATGCGCTCCCCTCCGCCTCCAAGCCAGCCTGCTCCGCGTCTTCGCGTGCAAGCGCGCGCTGGACTGCGGGTCGCTGTTCCATTGCGCGCGCATGGGCGAGGAAGCGTGGAAACCTTGTCACATCATAGCCCGCGCCCTCGACACGCCAGAATATCCAGTACAGATAGCCATCCATCGCTGACCATCTCGCGCCATACCACCAGGGGCCGGCGGCAAGACGGTCCTCCACAACCTGAAAATACTCGTCCATTGAGCGCTCGGCCGCCTGCTTTACTGCCTGCGCATTGTCCGGCCCGGCGAAGAAAGCAGGCAATCGAATCCGCGTGACAATGGGATGGAGGGTCGAGGAACAAAAGCACAGATCGGCGAGCTGGGCTGCTCTGCCAGCAGCTTCGGTCGTCTCTGGCATCAAGCGCGCATGCGGAAACCGCTCGTTGAGATAGGTCAGGATTGCGACCGTCTCGGTCAGCACGACGCCATCGATGGCCAGGGCGGGCACTTTCCCCAAGGGATTGAGCTTGCGATATGCGGGCGACTTATGTTCGCCGCGCACAAACCGCACGGGCCGCGTGTCAAATGCCTGCCCCGCCTCTTCCAGTGCGATTGCCGTGACCCGGGCGCAGGTGAACGGCGCCATATGCAAAACAATACCAGCTTCCGTCTCGTCTCGATCCATCTTTCTGATCCTTCAATAGGGCAAGGCGAGCGCAGCGGCGGCGGCCTGCTGCGCCTCGATCATGCGAGGCCGCCCGCCCGGTGCCATTTGCGCTTCGGATATGGTCATGCTCGCATCCATGATCGTGCGGACGCGTGCATGACGACGCTGCATGAAGCTGCTGAAGGCAGAGGCGACATCGGCATTGGCGCTAAGGCACTCTGCCAGCACCACCCCATCTTCGATGCCCATCGCCGCGCCCTGCGCGAGCGTTGGCGGCCCGGCATGGGCAGCGTCACCCAGCAGGATCGCCCGGCCATCGTACCAAGGATCAGGCAAGGCCACCGCCTGCAGACGACGATAACTCACCTCCCCCATCGCAGCTGAGCATTGCCGCATCAATTCGCTGGGGAAGCCGGGAATGTCGCCGATGAGCGCGGCCAGCCGTCCGGCGAGGTCGGGATCGTCATGCGCGGGCGCACGTTCATTGGCGTC
>CAMLFF010000245.1 GCA_946479185.1 uncultured Sphingobium sp. | reverse complement strand
GCTTCGATCAGGTCGGCAAGGCGCAGCAGCATGCGTGAGCGCTGATCGGGCTTCACCTTGGACCAAGGGCCTTCGAAAGCGGCGCGCGCAGCGGCGACGGCGCTGTCGACATCCGCCTCATTCGCGCTCGCAACGTTTGCGATCACTTCGCCCGTCGAGGGATTGAGCGTCTCGAACGTTTCGCCCGATGCCGATTCGACCCAGCTGCCGCCAATGAGCATCCGCACGGGCTTGCTCGCATAACGGCTCTGCAACTGAGCAAGAATATCGGGATTATAAGCAGCATTCATCGGGCAAGCATCCTTTCCTGCGACCATCCGACAACATGGATGAGCGAGACTTGTTGAATCATCATGAAATGGTCAATAACAGCAGGAAGCACAAAGCGCCAACCCGGCGCGCGCGAAAAACTGATCCGACAAAGTCAACGAGAGAGCATGCGACCCGTGGAAACATATGACTATGTAATTGTCGGCGCGGGCTCGGCGGGATCAGTTCTGGCGGCTCGGCTGACCGAAGACCCCAATGTGCGCGTGCTGCTGCTGGAAGCAGGCGGCGGCGCGGATAACTGGCTCATCAAAATGCCGCTCGGCTTCCTCAAGGCGCTGCGCCAGCCAAAATATACCTGGCCCTACTGGACCGAGCCAGAGCCGCACATGAACAATCGCAAGCTCATTCTGCCGCGCGGTAAGCTGCTCGGCGGCTCCAGCTCGATCAACGGCATGGTGTTCATGCGTGGACACAGCGCGGATTTCGATCGCTGGGCACAAATGGGCTGCACCGGCTGGAGTTACGCCGATGTGCTGCCCTATTTCCGCAAGATGGAGGCAAGCTGGCGCGGCGCATCGGACCTGCACGGCGGCGATGGCCCGCTGAGCGTGACGCCCAATGCCACGAAGTGGCTGTTGCATGATGAACTGATGGCGGCAGCGGAAGCAGCGGGCCACCCGTTGACGGATGACATTCATGATGGCGACGAGGGCGGCGTCGGCAAGATCGAGCTGACCATCGACAAAAGAGGCCGCCGCGCCTCCACCTATGCGGCTTATCTCAAGCCCGCGATGAAGCGCCCAAACCTCACCGTGCGCATCAACGCTTTGACCCGCCGGGTGCTGACCGAAGGCAAGCGCGCCACGGGCGTAGAATATAGCCATGAGGGGCAGATCAAAACCGCCAGCGCCAGCCGCGAGGTTGTCCTCTCAGGCGGTAGCTATAATTCGCCACAACTGCTGATGCTCTCGGGCATCGGGCCGGGCGAGCATCTGCGCGAGATGGGCATCGCGGTGGTGCATGATCTGCCCGGCGTTGGCCAGAACCTCTCTGAACATCCGCGCGTGCCGCTGCTGTTCGAGGCCAAGCCAGTCACCTTCGTCAACGAGTTGCGGTTCGACAAGGCGACGCTCAGCGTATTGCGCTGGTATTTCCTCGGCACCGGGCCATTTGCGCGACAGGTGAACAGCGCCAATCCGGTGCTGAAAACCGATCCCCGCCTTGCCCAGCCGGACATTCAGCTCTGGTGCAACCCGATCACCCTTGACGCGCATCTGTGGTTCCCCGGCATCAAGAAAGCGCCGCAGCACAAGCTGACCGCAGACGTGATTTTGCTGCACCCGGAGAGCCGTGGCCATCTCTTCCTCAAATCACCCAATGTCGAGGATCATGTCGGCATCTCGCTCAACCTGTTCAGCGCGCCGAACGACTTCGCCACGGCCCGCGCAGGCATCCGCATCGCGCGCAAGATTTACGCGACCTCGCCGCAGGCCGAAATCACCGGCAAGGAGATCTCGCCCGGCGCCTTCAGCCAGAGCGATGAAGCGCTCAACGAGCATATCCGCGCGACTGCTGGCACCACCCAGCATCCGCTCGGCACCTGCCGCATGGGCGCCGGGCCAATGGCGGTGGTTGATCCGCAGATGCGCGTGATCGGCATGCAGGGGCTTCGGGTGATCGACGCATCCGTGATGCCCGATGAGACCGGCGGCAACATCAATGCCCCCACCATCATGATGGCGGAGCGCGCAGCGGACCTGATCAAAGGCCGCGTGCTCCCCGCCGACGAAATGCCACGCTATCGAGAGGATGCAGCATGACCCGCGATGATTTCAAGACCTATATCAAGGCCTTCAATGCCAATGATTTTGAGGGCTTCTCAAAATTTTACGCCGATGATGTGGATTTCCAGCTTGGTTCCGGCAAGCACATTGTGGGCCGCGAAAAGATCGTGGAATTTTACCGCGGCGTGAAGGCGCACTTTGACGAGACGCTCACCATCATCGATCTGTTTCTGGGCGACACGGGCGCGGGCCTGCACGTTTATACCAAGTTCGAGACGATCAAGGACTGGCCCGATTTCGAGCTATGGCCCACCAAAAAGGGCGATGTGCGGGAGATTGAGAGCCTGATCCTTTACACGATCGCCAATGGCAAAATCACGCAGATCAAATCCGCGCGTTTCAAGGAATTATGAGCTTTGGCTAACATCACTCCTGACTTTATCGTCATCGGCGCAGGATCGGCTGGCGCGGTGATTGCTGCACGTCTCTCCGAAGACCCGCACGCCAAGGTTCTGGTGCTGGAAGCGGGCAAGCGCGAGCGCGACATTCGCCTCGCCATGCCGGTGCTGTTTCCCTTCGTCATGGCCGACCCCAAGTTCAACTGGAGCTATATGGGCGAGCCCGAGCCCTTCGCGAATGACCGGCAGATCCGCCAGCCGCGCGGCAAGGCGCTGGGCGGCTCATCGATGATCAACGGCATGCTTTATGCGCGTGGCCATAGCCGCGATTATGATGAGTGGCGCCAGCTCGGCAATGAGGGCTGGAGCTATGACGATGTGCTGCCCTACTTCAAAAAGTCGGAAAATCATTGGGGCGCTGCCGACCAATGGCATGGCAAGGGTGGCCCGCTGAGCGTCAAGCAACAGCCCAAGAATAACGAGCTCTATCGCCGCTTCATCGAGGCGACCAAAAAATTGGGTTACGAGGAGCGCGACACGTTCCATCGCGCCGGGCCAAATGGCGAGGGGCAGGAAGGCTGGGGCCCGCCGCCGCTCAACATTCATGATGGCACCCGCGCCAGCACCGCAGCGCGCTTTCTCATTCCGGCGATGAGCCGCCCGAACCTGATCGTCGAGACCGGCGCCCTCGTCACGAAGATCGAGGTCGAGAATGGTCGCGCCGTCGCCGTGCAATTTATCGACAGTGAGGGCCGCGCCAAGCGTGTCACCGCCAATCAGGAGATTATCGTGTCCGGCGGCGCATATAATTCGCCGCAAATGCTGCAGCTCTCCGGCATCGGCAATGGCGATGAGCTGCGCGAGCATGGCATTGATGTCGTGCATCATCTGCCCGGCGTCGGCATGAATCTGCAGGATCATCCAAGCGTCGCCATGGTGATGAACGCCGTGCGGGATGTGACACTCACGAACAGTCTGCGCCTCGACCGTGCTGCCATTGCTGGCCTGCGCTGGCTGATCAACAAGAGCGGCATGATCGGCGATATGCCCGTCACCGCCAATGGCTTCCTCAAGACGAGGCCCGAGCTTGAACGGCCCGATGCGCAATGCCTCTTCCAGCCCACTATGATTGGCGCCCAGCTTTGGGCACCGGGCTGGCGCGCGCCCAAGGCTGATGTGGTTGCGATGGCCTGCGTGTTGCTGCGGCCCGAGGGTCGCGGCTGGGTGAAGCTGCGCTCGTCCAATCCGGCAGACAAGCCGCGCATCCTCTCCAATGTGCTCTCGACCGAGAATGACCGGGCCTTCTTCCGCCGCCTCATCCCGCAATTGCGCGAGATTTTTGCAATGTCACCGCTCGCCGAAGTGCTGGGCGCTGAGGTGATGCCGGGCAAGGATGTGCAGACGCCGGATGAGATCGACGCATGGGTGCGCACCGCCTGCAACACCGCGCTGCACCCCGTGGGTAGTTGCGCGATGGGGCAGACCGAGCAGTCGGTCGTTGACGCGCGGTTGCGGGTGCATGGCCTCAAGGGGCTGCGCGTGGCTGACGCTGCGATCATGCCGCGCATCGTGGGCGGTAACACCAATGCCGCCTCGATCATGATCGGCGAGAAGGCTGCCGATATGATCAAACAGGATAATGGGCTGGCAATGGCGTGAGCCGTTGACGACATAAGGTGAGCAATTTCAACGGCTCGGCCATATGTTGTTGATTCCCCATCAACGCCATGATTGAGTGATGTCTGACAAGATGGCCCACGCTGATGGGCGCGCATGGGATGCTATGATGAACCAGTTTGACGTCGAAGCCTTTGTCGACCGCACGAAAATCGGATCGACGCAGATGGTGGCGCTGTTCATCTGCATCCTCGTCTGCTTCATCGACGGCTTCGACATCTTCATGATCGGCAAGATCGCGCCCGCGATCGCGGCAGACTTCAATCAACCATCCGAGGCGATGGGCAAGCTGTTCGTCTATCAGCAGATTGGCCTCGCCATCGGCGCGTTCACTGTCTCGCCCCTTGCAGACAGGTTCGGGCGGCGCATGATGCTCATCATCTCCTGCCTCATCTTCGGCAGCATCACGCTGTTCAGCATCCATGCGCGCACCCTGCATGAGCTGGCTTTGCTGCGCGGTCTTGCAGGCATCTTCATGGCGGCTGGCCTGCCGATGGCGATGGCGATGATCTCCGAAATCACCCCCAAGCATCGCCGCGCCAGCTTCGTCGCAATTGCGCTGGCGGGCTATTCTTCGGGCAGCGCTGCGAGCGGGGTCGTCGCGGCATGGTTCCTCGATATTTACGGCTGGGAAAGCGGCTTCTGGATCGGCGGACTCGTCCCGCTGGTTTGCGTGCCACTGCTCATCCTCTTCGTGCCCGAATCCCTCAAATTCCGCGCCGAGCGTGATCCTGCCGATCCGCGCATCGCCAAGACGCTGCGCCGGCTCGACCCCAGCGTTCAACTGAGCGGCGATGAAATCTTCGTGCTGGGCGCAGGCAATGCGAAGGGCCAGAAGGCGAAGCTCAGCGATGTCTTCTCGGAAGGGCGCATGGGCATGACTATCCTCATCTGGG
>CAMLFF010000244.1 GCA_946479185.1 uncultured Sphingobium sp. | reverse complement strand
CGAAATCGGACATCTTGCCCTTGCGGCGCTGGGCGTGCTGACCTGGGCCATATTCGCGCTTGTTCACTGGGCTCTTGGGACGACCCCAAATATTCTCGCCCATGCGACGATCGAGTTTATGCTTGGCGCTTGTACGCTTCGTCATGGAATGTCCTTGTACTTGCAAAACAACCTTTGCCAGGCGGCTGGAAGCTGCCCGGCGTCGATCCCGGTATTCGCCTGAAATCCATATTGCGTGAGACGCTCAGGGGCAGGGCCACTGCTTCACCGGGGTGCAGGGCCAGTTACGAAGGCGCGCCTATGGCCAGCGACTGGGCAAAAGTCAAGCAGGGTGGCACGGTTGGCGTCAGCTCAGCGCGTCTGATAGCGCTTGGCATGAGTGAAGCCTCGCGAAGAAGTCTCGCGGACTTCGTTCTCGGGCGGAATTCCATCATAGAGCAAACGGAGCGTGGGCGAGTTGCGAACGATGAGCCATGCGCCCCAGCTCAGGACGGCGGTGAGGGCCATGATGATGAAGCCTTTGAGCACGACCGGCATCGCAATATGTTGGCCGACAACGATGAGGCCCGCGATGATCGGTAAATGCACCAGGTAAATCACGAACGACGACGCCACGATGGCTTGCACGGCGGGATGCGGCCTGTCGGCAAAACGCTTGAAGCCCGCCAGCAGCGCCTGCGTCATCGTGATAGCTGCAACCGTGGCAATGAACCGTTCGGCCATCGGGTGGACGTCTTTCGAAAAAAGCAGATAGGCAGCCGCCATTATGACTGCGACCACGCCCAAGGCGGCAGAGGGGCGGTGCAGCGCTGCCCGGAAGTCCGGCGAACGCGCCACGATCCATCCGGCTACGAACCAAGGCGCGAATTCGATCAATTGATCAAGCCGCAGCAATTCTTGCGGACCATTTGTCGCCAGCCCGGCAATGTAGAAAAGCTCGACCGCGCCCGCTTCCCACAGCCCCAAGCCAAGGCCGACGATCAGCACAGTCATAGCCATATTGCGCGCGAGCCATCGATCCGTGCGCTCAGACATCTTCGCCTGCGCGAGCTTGGGCGCTACATGATAAACAAGCGCCGTTGCGCTGCTCAGATAGAGCAGGACGATGATGAACCACAAATGCCGAACCCAATAGCCGCCGGACACCAGACTGTTCCGCTCCCACGACGCCAGTGCGCGCCAGATGTGGTAGTTGGACATCTCGCAGAACAGGTTGAGCAGTGGATTGAGCGTCAGCAGGCAAGCAAGAAACGGCAGGCCTAGCCGAACGAACCGGCTCTTGAGCCATTCCATTGGCGATCGGCGAGAGAGCAAGAGCGCTGCAAAATAGCCCGCTATGATGAAGAAGGCTGGCATGCGGAAGAGGTGGATGATCGCGGCGAGCCAGGTGAAAGCGAGATCGCCTTCGCCAGCATTGGCGATCCACACATCATTGGCGCGGTAGGCCATCGCCACATGATAAGGAATGCCGAGCAGCATGAGCGCTGCTCGCATCGAATCCCAATGATGTTCACGCGAACCCGAATTGCTACCCGTACTAATGGCTTTTTTCACCCTATCTGGTCTTAGCACTGCCATGCAGATAAACGCGCAGCGACGCCAGATGGGCCTCCCGCTTGATCGCGGCTGAGGCAGGTTTCGTCTCGAACCTGCCATTCAAAAGCTGTGAAGCGCAGTACTCGCCGGCCTAAGAGCCTAGCGCTCTCTCGGATTCGCCAAGGTTGACAGCACACCGCGCATCGTGCGGACCTCAAGGTGATTCCAGCCCGGTTTGGTCAGCAAGGTGCGCAATGCCCGGCGGGTGGCGACGGCGCGGCTGTAGGGATAGAAATAGCCAGCCTTCTCCAGCATGCCCTCAAACTGGTTGATCATGCCTTCCAGCTCTTCATGCGGGGCGGGGGGCAATATTTCCGTCTGTGTCGGCTGGGTGAGCGATGCCTGCTTGGACCACTCATACGCGCACAGGATAACCGCCTGTGCGAGGTTGAGCGATGGGAAGTCCGGGTTGATTGGCACGGTGAGGATCGCGCGGGCGAGGGCCACATGGTCAGTTTCCAATCCCGAGCGCTCCGGACCGAACACGAGCGCGCTGCGCCCGACCGCCACATGGATTTCCCGCGCGGCTTCTTCCGGCGTCACGACGGGTTTGGTGACGCCGCGATTGCGCACGGTGGTGGCGTAAACATGGGCGCAGTCGGAGACGGCCTCGGCCAAAGTCTCGAAGACCTGCGCATTTTCCAGCACCTGATCCGCGCCTGCAGAGGCGGGTATGGCCGAAGGGTTCGGCCAGCCATCGCGCGGGGTGACGAGGCGCATCTCAGTGAGGCCAAAGTTGAGCATCGCCCGCGCTGCCTTGCCGATATTCTCCCCAAGCTGGGGGCGGACAAGAACGATGACCGGGCGCTGGAGGCCCTCGATCACTCGCCGCCTACTTCCCGGATGGCGCCCGCGAAGGAGGCGAAATCCTTGGCTTCGGTAAAGTCCCGGTACACGCTGGCAAAGCGGATATAGGCGACGCTATCGAGCCCCTTGAGGCCTTCCATCGCCAGCTCGCCGATCTTGGCGGAGGGCACTTCGCTGTCGCCACTTGTTTCAAGCTGGCGCTGGATGCCGGAGACGAGCCGCTCGATCCGCACCGCGTCGATATCCCGCTTGCGGCATGCGATGGCGATCGATTTCGCCAGCTTGTCCCGGTCGAACGGTTCACTGGAGCCGGTCGATTTGATGATGGCAATGTCCCGCAGCTGGATGCGCTCAAACGTCGTGAAGCGCGCGCCACAGCCTTCGCACTGGCGGCGACGACGGATGGCCGCGCTGTCCTCGGTCGGGCGGCTATCCTTCACCTGGCTATCTTCATGAGCGCAATAGGGACAGCGCATCTAGCGGCGAATCCTTGACCACAAAGCATAGCCCGCGCCCGCCAGAAGCCCGACGGGCAAGGAGACCACCGGCAGGAGCATTCCCGCAACCGCGCCAACGGCAGCGCCGGTCAGCACGGGCTTGGTCGAGGGATGCGCGAGCCCTTCCTTGGCCATGCCGGAAATTTCCGTCTTGGCCTTGCTCATCAGGTCGTTGGGCTCGCTCATCGTCAATCAGCCTTTGTCATAAATGGGGAAGCGTGCGGTGAGCTCTTTCACCTTCTCGCGCACATGCTCTTCAACCTGCCCGTCACCCTCGTCACCATTGCGACGCAGGCCTTCCACAACCTCGGCGATCCAGCCGCCGATCTGGCGGAACTCTGCCTCGCGGAAGCCGCGCGTGGTGCCCGCGGGCGTGCCGAGGCGCAAACCGGAGGTCACGAACGGGCTGGCCGTGTCGAACGGCACGCTGTTCTTGTTGCACGTGATATAGGCCCGGTCGAGCGCCTTCTCAGCAGCTTTGCCGGTGGCGTTCTTGGGGCGCAGATCGACGAGCATCAGATGATTGTCGGTTCCGCCAGAGACCACGGCGAGGCCTGCATCGGCAAGGCTCTCCGCCAGCGCGCGCGCATTGGCGACGATCTGGTGGGCATAGGCCTTGAACTCAGGCTGCAGCGCCTCGGCAAAGGCGACGGCCTTGGCAGCGATCACATGCACCAGCGGGCCGCCCTGCAGGCCGGGGAATACAGCCGAGTTGAACTTCTTGGCCAGCGCCTCATCATTGGTGAGAATGATGCCCGAGCGCGGGCCACGCAGCGACTTGTGCGTGGTCGTCGTCACGACATGCGCGTGCGGGAAAGGCGAGGGGTGCGCGCCGCCTGCAACGAGCCCGGAGAAGTGCGACATGTCGACCAGCAGATAAGCGCCAACCTCATCGGCAATCGCGCGAAAGGCTGCGAAATCCCAAACGCGCGGATAAGCCGTGGCGCCCGCGATGATGAGCTTGGGCTTATGCTCGCGCGCCTTGGCGATCACGGCATCCATATCGAGCAGCTGGTCTTCCTTGCGCACGCCATAGGACACGCAATTGAACCATTTGCCGGACATATTAACCGGCGACCCGTGGGTGAGGTGGCCGCCTGCCGAGAGATCGAGACCCATGAACGTATCGCCCGGCTGGAGCAGCGCGAGGAACACGGCCTGGTTCATCTGGCTGCCGCTGTTGGGCTGCACATTGGCGAAATCACAGCCGAAGAGCTTCTTAGCGCGCTCGATGGCGAGATTTTCGACCACATCTGCGTATTCGCAGCCGCCATAATAGCGCTTGCCGGGGTAGCCCTCGGCATATTTGTTGGTGAAGATCGATCCCGTCGCCTCCAGCACGGCCTGGCTGACGATATTCTCGGACGCGATCAGCTCGATCTTGTCCTGCTGGCGCTTGAGCTCATTCTGAATGGCGGCGAACACATCCGGATCGGCCTGTTCGAGCGACGCGGAGAAAAAACCCGGCGAGCGGATCGCGGATGCTGCGGCAGGATCGGCGATGGCGGACGAAGCGGTCATGGGTCGGTTATTCCTTAGCTTATGCGATCATTCTGCGTTGGTGAGAGCCGGGGCAAGCGTGGGCGGGCTGCCCAACTTGCCAACCCGGCGTGCATGACGATCACCGCCGAACCCTGTGGCGAGGAACGCAGTCAAACAGGCTTTTGCCATATCAGGGCCGATCAGGCGGGCGCCCATTGCGATGACATTGGCGTCATTATGCTCACGCGACAGTGCGGCGGAGAGCGGTTCGGAAACCAGCGCGCAGCGGCAGGCTGGGCTGCGATTGACGGCAATCGAAATGCCGATGCCGGAGCCGCAGAGAGCGACGCCGCGCTCGGCGCACCCGTTCGCGATCTGCTCGGCCAGCTTATAGCCATAATCGGGATAATCGACGCTCTCGCCGCTCTGAGGGCCGAGATCGGCCACCTCATGGCCCTGCTCCTGCAGCCAGGCGACAAGATTGGCCTTGAGCTCGATGGCAGCATGATCGGAGGCGATGGCGATACGCATGATGGGGTCCCTCGAAGCGACCCGATGTGGCAGCGAGTCGCCGTTGGCCCGCTATCTAGTGTCGGCGCCCCAAGAAAGCCACCGCCGATTGCGTTGGATGCCGGGTGCGGCTAACGGGATCGACATGAGCGGCACGATCCT
>CAMLFF010000243.1 GCA_946479185.1 uncultured Sphingobium sp. | reverse complement strand
CTCCTGCTGCCGAGGCTGCGCGTCATCGTCACGCTGATCGTTGCGCGGGCGCCGATCCTGCTGCTGGCGGGGCTGCGACTCATCGTCGCGCTGGTCGCGCCGGGGGCGCTGTTCCTGCTGACGCAGGTCCTGCTGCCGGGGCTGCATATCCTGATCGCCATTGTCGCGGCGGGGGCGCTGTTCCTGCTGGCGTGGCGAGATATCGTCCATATCGTCGCCCATGCCATCATTCATATAATCGCCGTCCGAGCTCTCCGGGCCATTATATTGATCGCGGTCATTGCTCTGGCGCGGACGCCCCTGCTGCTCTTCCTGACGCATGCGATTGTCAGCCAGTACGCGGAAATAATGGTCCGCAAACTGGAGATAATATTCCACATTCACCCGGTCGCCAGCCATTTGCGCATCGCGCGCAAGGTTGCGATATTTCTCGAGCAACTGGGCGGCATTGCCACGGGCGCGGTTATCGATCCGGTTGCCCGAATCCCCGTTGCCGCGGTTGTTGCCACCACCACCGCCGCCACCTTGGCGCGGGTTATTCCGGCCACGACGGCGACCGACCTGACGATTATTGATCAAAGGTTCGTCCCTATGCTCTCGACTGAAACCTGGCTTCCACGATTAGCTATACACACACCGTCGGCGGAGCGGCCTAAAGACCCCTCGCGCCCCGCGCTTCGGCCAACGGCTCCATATAGAACGCCGCCAAAACTGTGGGAGCAGGCCGTTTGCCCAAGCGCCATGCGCGCGAGCGGGAACGGCCCCGTGCCCTGCAGATAGTCGGTCCAGCCGTGCAAACCAAGCGAAAATCGCAAAGGAGCGCGAAAAAGCATCGTTTCGCCCCGCAGCACTCAGCTTGGCGTGACGATGAGGGCGCGGGCGTGCCCGGCAAGATCGTGCCTCAGCCCCACAGCAAAGCCCTGTTCGCGAAACAAGGCCGCCGCCGTCTCCCCTTGATCATAACCAATTTCAAAAATCGCCACACCATCGGGCGCAAGCAGCGCGCCGAGTTGCCCTGCCAAAATCTTGTAATCATCCAGACCGTCTGCCCCGGCGAACAGGGCCCGCGCCGGTTCATGATCGCGCACATCGGGCGCGAGCGCAGCGTCCATTGCGATATAGGGTGGGTTGCACAGGATGAGGTCGAACTGCTCGTCAATGTCAGCGCTCCAGTTTCCAGGGCGGATGTGCGCGCGATCCGCCATGCCGCATCGCTGCGCATTGTCCCGTGCCACGGCCAGCGCAGCGGGCGACGCATCGACCCCCAGCCCTATCGCATCGGGCCAGTGATCCAGCGCCGCCAGCAGCAGCGCGCCAGAACCGGTGCCGAGATCGAGAATGCGTGCTGGCGTGCGGTCCGCGCCGAAAACGTCAATCGCGGCCTCGATCAGCGTCTCACTATCTGCACGGGGGATCAGCACATCGGGCGTCACCCGTAACGACAGCGTCCAGAAATCGCGCGTGCCCATAATATAAGCCAATGGTTCATGGGCCAGCCGCCGCGCGATCAAGGCCTCGCCCTCCTCCGGCGCCATAAGGCGGGGCATGGCGAGGATCATCTCCTGACGGCTAAGCCCCAGCGCATGGGCGGCAAGCAGCTCTGCATCCAGCCGAGGCGTATCGCTAGCGGGTGCGAGGCGCGAGGCCGTGGCACGCAGCCATTGATCGAGCTTCGCGCCGCCTACAGTCTCGCCCACCCTCAGGCAGCCATATCGAGCTGGGCAAGGCGCGCCGCCTCATCCTCCGAGACCAGCGCCGAGATCACCTCGTGCAGTCCCGGCCCTTCCAATATCTCCGGCAGCCGATGCAGCGTCAGGTTGATGCGGTGATCCGTCACGCGCCCTTGTGGGAAATTATAGGTGCGAATGCGCTCGGACCGGTCGCCTGAGCCGACCATCGCCTTGCGCGCGCCCGCCTGCTCGCTTTGCGTGCGCTGGCGCTCGGCCTCATACAGGCGCGTGCGCAGCACCTGCATAGCCTTGGCCTTATTCTTATGCTGCGACTTTTCATCCTGCTGCGTCACTACGGTGCCGGTGGGCAAATGGGTGATGCGCACCGCGCTATCGGTCGTGTTCACATGTTGCCCACCCGAGCCGGAGGAGCGATACACATCGATGCGCAGATCCTTGTCGTCGATCTGCACGTCCACTTCCTCGGCCTCCGGCAGCACGGCGACCGTCGCGGCAGAGGTGTGGATGCGCCCGCCGCTCTCCGTCGTGGGCACGCGCTGGACACGGTGGACGCCGCTCTCGAACTTGAGCTTGGCAAACACGCCGGTGCCGTTGATACTGGCAACAACCTCTTTGAAGCCGCCCTGCTCGGACGCGCTGGCGGAAATAATCTCCACCTTCCAGCCCTGCGCCTCAGCATAGCGCTGATACATGCGCAGCAGATCGCCCGCGAACAGCGCCGCCTCATCGCCGCCGGTGCCAGCGCGAATTTCCAGCATGGCCGGGCGTCCATCGGCGGCATCCTTGGGCAGCAGAGCGATGGCGAGCGCATGTTCGGCGTCCGGCAGGCGCGCGCGCAGGGCTTCCAACTCCTCCTGCGCCATCGCCTTCATTTCCGGGTCGGCGAGCATGGCCTCCAGCGAGGCCTGCTCCTCACGCAAGGCTTCCACCTCGCCAGCAGCCCGCGTGACCGGCTCCAGCTCGGCATAATCCTTGGAAAGGCGCACAAATTCCACCGGATCAAGATCCGGCCGCGCCATCTGCGCCTGCACCTCCTCCTGCCGCCGCAGGATCTGCGCGATCCGCTCGGGGGAGATGGTGGTCATGGAAAGAGCGGACTCAGGAGCGCCTGAACCTGTTCGGCCAGTTCCCCCTTCGCGTTGAAAACGGGCTGGCCATCTTTCAGATTCACCGAAACGAGCGCGCGCGCCGGCATCTTCGATGCCTTGTCATACCGCTTGCGCGGCGAGCCGCTCGCCACCGTATCGAGCGACAATCCAGCTCGCCGCAATACGCCCATCGCGGCAATCGCCTGCGCCAGCACGTCGTCCGTCTCGACTGCCACGACAACATCGAGCGACGTTTCCGGCGCGACGTCCAACAACATCCCCAGCCGCTCGATCCCCGCAGCCCAGCCAACGGCAGGGGTTGCCGGGCCGCCGAGATTTTCGATCAGCCCATCATAGCGCCCGCCACCGAGAACCGTGCCTTGCGCACCCAGCCGATCGGTCACAAACTCAAACGCCGTGTGGCGATAATAATCCAGCCCGCGCACCAGCCGGGCATTGCGCTCCCAGGCCACGCCTGCCGCCTTCAATCCATCGGTGACCTTCTCGAAGAAGCTGCGTGCCTCATCGGTCAGATAGGCATCAATGTCTGGCGCGTTCGCGACGATCACCTTGTCGCCCTCATCCTTGCTGTCGAGGATGCGCATGGGGTTCTTGTCGAGCCGCGCGAGACTATCCTCGCTCAGCGACGCCTTATGCCCCTCGAAATGCGCGACCAGAGCCCCACGCCAGGCATCGCGGCTTTCCGCGTCGCCCAGCGTGTTGAGCGTAAGCGTCACGCCCTCATTGATGCCCAGTTCCTTCAGCAGATGATCAGCAAAGATCAGCAACTCAGCATCGGCCAGAGGCTCAGACGCGCCGATAATCTCCGCATCGATCTGGTGAAACTGCCGATAACGCCCCTTCTGCGGGCGCTCATAGCGGAAAAGCGCGCCGTGGGTCGCCACTTTGAGCGGCGCATATTGCTGCCAGCCCTCGGTGATATAGGCGCGCGCAATGCCTGCCGTGAACTCGGGGCGCAGTGTCAGCGAGTCGCCACCGCGATCCTCGAACGAATACATCTCTTTGGAGACAACATCGGTCGTTTCGCCGAGCGAGCGCGAGAATACAGCGGTCTGCTCGAACATCGGCACTTCGATACGGCGGAAGCCATATAGCTTTCGCACGCGCTCGAATGTCTCGACGACATGAGCGAAGCGATCAGCGCTCTCGCCCAGCATGTCCTGGGTGCCACGGATGGGTCTTGGGGTCTGGATTTTAGCCATGAGGGGCCTCTAGCGGCATTCGCGCTGCACGGGAATAGTGTGGCGATTTTTGGCAGAGACACAGGCCGAGACGCCTTGCCTCACCCGTTTGTGCCTGTTATGTTCCGATTCTCAACCCAGGAGAGGCCATGATGACGCAGGAACTGACAGGCGGATGCCAATGCGGTGCTATTCGCTACACGGTGAGCGGCACAGCCCAGCACGCCTCGCTGTGCCATTGCGCAGACTGCCGCAAGTCAGCCGGAGCGCCATTCGTCCATTGGGCGGCCTATGGCGAACATGAGGTTGCGGTCACCCAAGGGGAGCCAAAAACCTTCGCCTCATCCCCCGGCGTCACCCGCAGCTTTTGCCCAACCTGCGGCACCGGGCTTTTCTATGCCAACCCGCAGGTGCTGCCCGGCCTGATCGATGTGCAGGCAGCCACGCTGGACGACCCGGACGCCGTACCGCCGCAAGCGCAAATCATGACGCGCGAACGGCTCAGCTGGGTGCCGGGCATCAATGATCTGCCAGCGTTCAAAGCCTATCCCGGCATGGACGAGGATTGAGCAACGCCTCGACGCGGACTGCAGCACTGTCCTTAAGCGCTACGCTAGAAATCAGGATGCGCGCTCATCCTTGGACGACTCCATCACGATGTAGGAAGTGATGGAACTCACATGGGAGCGCGTGCCCAATATTTCCGTATGGAAGTGCTTATATTCTGCGAGATCGGCACATTCGATGCGCAACACAAATTCAAACGCGCCCGTGATGTTGTGACATTCCACCACTTCTTGTGCCGTCGCCATCGCCTGCTCGAAACTCTGCTGAGCAGCCTTGGTGTGGGATGATAAACCGACCATCACATAAGCGATGAAGCCACGACCGGTCCGTTCCGGATTTGTAATGGCGCGATAGCCCTGAATGACGCCCGACCGCTCAAGCTCCTGAACGCGGCGAAGGCAAGCCGAGGGCGACAGGTTGACCCGTTCGGCAAGCTGAACATTTCTGATTCGGGCGTTAAGTTTCAGTTCGCGCAATATTCGTCTGCCTATAGCGTCAATTTCCGTCATATGTTGCTCGGCTTCCAGAAACTGGTGATTATTAGGCGAGAAATTGCAGCTCTGTTGCGCCATTATTGCGTAGTCTTAT
>CAMLFF010000242.1 GCA_946479185.1 uncultured Sphingobium sp. | reverse complement strand
GCTTGTCCTTGGTCTGGCTGCCGAACTTGGGATCGGGCAGCTTGACCGAGACGATGGCGGTCAGCCCTTCGCGCATATCCTCGCCGGTCAGCGCGATCTTCTCGCGCTTCAGGGCGCCGGACTTCTCGGCATAATTGTTCAGCGTGCGGGTCAGCGCCGCGCGGAAGGCCGCGAGATGCGTGCCGCCATCGCGCTGCGGAATGTTGTTCGTGAAGCAGAGCACATTCTCATAATAGGAGTCGTTCCACTCCAGCGACACATCAATGCCGATGCCATCCCGGCTTGCGGAGATCGCGATCGGATCGGGCATGAGCGGCTGCTTGTTGCGGTCGAGCCATTTCACGAAGGCGCCAATGCCGCCCTCATAATAAAGGTCATGCTCGGCCAGTTCCTCATGCCGCTTGTCGCGCAGCAATATGCGCACGCCGGAGTTGAGGAAGGCCAGCTCGCGATAGCGATGCTCAAGCTTGGCGAAATCGAAATCCAGCACATTTTTGAACGTCTCGGTGGACGCCAGGAAAGTGACGCGCGTGCCCTTTTTGGGCTTGCCGTCCACCATCGGCGCATCGCCGCGCTCGATGAGCGATGCGACGACATTGCCGTGGCTAAAACGCATCCAATGTTCTTTGCCGTCGCGCCAGATGGTCAGCTCCAGCCATTCGGAGAGCGCGTTGACGACCGAGACGCCCACACCATGCAGGCCGCCCGAGACCTTATAGGCATTGTCGTCGGACGTGTTCTCGAATTTGCCGCCTGCGTGGAGCTGGGTCATGATGACCTCAGCTGCGGACACGCCTTCCTCGGAGTGGATGCCGGTGGGGATGCCGCGACCATTATCTTCGACGGAAACGGAGCCGTCCGGGTTCAGCTCGATCAGCACAAGGTCGCAATGACCTGCAAGCGCTTCGTCGATGGCGTTATCGCTCACCTCGAACACCATATGGTGGAGGCCGGAGCCATCATCGGTATCGCCGATATACATGCCGGGGCGCTTGCGCACGGCGTCGAGGCCCTTCAGCACCTTGATGCTGTCGGCTTCATATCCATTGTTGTTCTGGGGATTGGTGTTGCTGGTCTCTTCACTCATAGGGTGGCTATAGGAAATGGGGGGGGCGAACGGAAGCGAAATGCGCTTTTGATATCCCTGCACAATTCACCGCTGCTCATGGCCGGTTCAGGCGATATGGCCTATGCGAGATGCAATCACTGCCCGCCCGAAAGGATCAGTTCATGCGACTCGTATCTGCTCTCACCGCCGGAGTTGCCGGCGCTTTGCTCATCGGAGCCATTCCCGCGACCGCCCAAACCGCCAAAAGTGATCGCGCCGCTGCCGCTCAGGCGCGTTATGACGCCAAGCTTGCCAAGGCTCTGGAGGGCCGCGTCGCCGGAGAGCCTGTTCGCTGTATCGATCTGCGCAGCATCCGCTCCAGCACGATCATCGACAAGACGGCGATCATCTATGAAGTCGGCAACAAACTGTATCTCAACCGCCCGGCTGGCGGTGCTTCGTCACTCGATAGCGATGATGTGCTGGTCACCAAGACGAGCAGTTCGCAATTGTGCGACATCGATATTGTGCGGCTGATTGACCGGTCGAACCATTTCCCGACTGGCTTCGTCAATCTCGGTAAGTTCGTGCCTTATAGCAAGCCTGCAAAGACGAGTTGAGGGTCCTAATCCTCCCCACTGGTGGGGAGGGGAACCGCCGCAGGCGGTGGAGGGGGCTGGCAGCCAGGCTATAGCGGAGGCGCAATCCCCCTCCGTCAGCGCTTTGCGTTGCCACCTCCCCGCGAGTGGGGAGGATTTGCGTCAGCCCGCAGCCTTGGCGGCCTTGTCCTGCTTCAGGCGCTCGATTGCTTCAAGCACGATCTGGCGTGCATCGGCGCTGTCGCCCCAGGTGCCGACGCGCACCCACTTTTCCTTCTCCAGATCCTTATAGTGCGTGAAGAAATGTTCGATCTGCTGGAACACGATGTCCGGCAGATGCTCTTTCTCGGTCACGTCCGCATAATAAGGGAAGGTCTTGTTGTCCGGCACGCAGAGCAGCTTCTCGTCGCCGCCATGCTCATCCTCAAGGTTCAGCACCGCAATCGGGCGGCAGCGTACGACTGCGCCGGGGATGAAAGGCGAGCGCGCCACGACGAGCGCATCGAGCGGATCGCCATCGGGCGAGAGGGTGTGCGGCACGAAGCCATAATTGGCGGGGTAGCGCATCGGCGTGTGTAGGATGCGATCCACGAACAGCGCGCCCGATGCCTTGTCGAACTCATATTTCACCGGTTCGCCGCCCGTGGGCACCTCGATGATGACGTTGAGGCTCTCTGGTGGATTTTCGCCAACGGGAATGAATTCGATGTTCATAAGGCACTCTCAGCAGTTTTCGTTAATTGAGGGGTGTCCCGCCGGTTCGCCCGGTCAGCAACCGATCGAGACTATTGCGACCCTCTCCGATTTTTTCGAGGCGCGGATAGCGCAGCCCGCCCGAATAAGCGAGCGGGATCGTGCGATATCTTTTGTCCTGCTTCACGATAAGCGAGACGGGCTTCTTATTGGTTAACGTGCCTGCAATCGCATCGCGGAAACGCTGCGGGGTGAAGTCCATATCGTTCACCGAGAGGATCTTGCTCCCCACGATTATGCCTGCTTTGAAGGCAGAGCTCTCCCAGATGACGGATTGCACGGTGCCATCATTGCCCACGATCAGCCCGGGGCCAAAGCTCTGGTCGACGAGATTGTCCGCAGCCTCCAAAGCGGCGATCGCCTTGTTGGGCAGCACGCCATAGCTCAGCTTATAGCCGCCGAGCGTGAAGCCTGCCTTGGTCACCTCGCTCGTCGTGCGGTCGATTCGGTCCTGCAGGAATGTTGCCCAATCATAGGGCGCCACGGCATTAAGCGCGGTCACAATATCCTGCCGCTTGTAGGTCAGCACGCCCCAATCGCGATCATTCATGCCAAAGAAAAGCTTGGCGAAATCGTCGATGCCCTTAGCACCAGCCGTCTCGCGCTGGATGATCGCGTCTGCTTCGAGCCAGATCATCAGGCCTTCATTATAATAATCCTCGTTGCGCTGCCAGCTGGACCAGGCCTTGGGGCGGCGCGCGGCGATGACGGGATCGAGCACCGTGTCGCCCAGCGGCCGCCACTCGCGACCCCGAATGAGATCGAGCCGCCCGGCGATGGTTGCCAGTATGTCCAGCGTCTCGTCCTTGGTTATCATGCCCGAGCGCGCGGAGAGGATATAGCCCCAGAACTGCGTCTGCCCTTCATAGAGCCAGAGCATGTCGCCCTGCATCGGAGTCTTGAAATCCGGCGTCCAGAGTAGCTCGGGCCGGCGGAACTTACCGTTCCAGCTATGGACGAATTCATGCGCGAGTAGATCGCGGTCGCCCAGCGCCTCGGGCCAGCGCTTGAAATAGCCGGGCTGCACGCCATTCTCGCTCAACCGGTGATGCTCAAGGCCAATGCCGCCCAGCGTATCGGAGATGGAGAGGAGGAAGGTGTAGCGATCATAATGCCGCGCGCCGAACAAGGAGACCGCTTCGGCCACCATCTTGCGATGGGCGGCGATCTGCTCTGGCGTGGGCTGCAGTTCATCGGGCGTATCGGCGAACAGGCTCAGCTGCGCATCGTTGCCCATGTCGATGGTGCGGCTGTGGAGTCCCGCATAGATGGGCGTATCGACCAGCGTCTCATAATCGGTGGCTTCGTAAGAGACCGTATCGCCTTCGCGCGTGCTTTTGAGCGTTGTCGCGGCGGTCCAGCCCTTGGGCAGCGTCAAGCGCGCCTGGATAGGGATGCGCCGCGTATAATAGCCAGCCGGATAGAGCGACACATTGTTCCATTGGAGGTTGAGCAGGCTGTCCGTTATGCTCACCCGGCCCTGATTGGTTGCGGTCGCCGCGAGGAACTGGAAGTTGGCAACAACCGTGCGGCTCCCGGCAGGTAGCGCGAGGTGGAAGGCGTGCATGTCCAGAGGATCGCGGCTCCAGGCGATGGGCTGGCCATCCACGGTGAAGCGCAGGCCCGCCAGCTTTTCGATCTGGCCACGTGGGGCATGATGTCCCGGCAGCCAGTCGGGGAAGAGCAGCACCAGCGGGCCGCCATCCTTCACCTGTATCGTCTGGCGCACGCTCAAAATGCGTCGCTCGGTGTCGGTTGCGTCCACCTCAAGCTGTATGGTGCCGCCCGGCCAGGCAATATCCTGCGCGACCGGGATCGTGTTGGCGATTGGCTGGGCAACGGGAGCGGAGCGGGTAGGGGCCGCGAGGCTGATTTGTGGTGCAAGTAGCAAGGCGAGCGTCGCCGAGGCTGGAAAGAGAAGGCCGCGCATCATGTCACTCCGCAAAAGAACAGTCCTCCACAATGGCCAAGGCTGATCGCGCCGTCCACCCCGCTGTGCAAGTTCAGTTGGTGACGACGAGCACGGGGTAAAGCGACGCCACCAACAGGGCCGCCATGACGATGTTGAAAGCGCGTAGCCGGGCAAGGTTGGAAAGCCAGCGGCGCACGATCGTGCCGAGCCAGATCCATGCGGAGAGGCAGGGCAGGGAGACCAGGGCGAAAGCGCCTGCGATAATCGCGACAGATGCGACGCTGTGATCGGGCGCATAGATCGTCACCGCCGCGAGGCACATAGCCCACGCTTTAGGGTTGACCCACTGGAACAATGCCGCCTGCAAAAAAGTCATCGGTCGGCCACTCGTTCCCTTGTCGCCTATGGATGTCGCTGTTGCGAGCTTGAAGGCCAGCCACAACATATATGCCGTGGAGATGATCTTCAGCGCCGTGACCAGCATCGGGAACGCCTCGAACAGCGCGATGACACCCACACCGACCATGAGTGCCATGATCGTCACGCCCGCACTAATCCCCATCATGTGCGGCATGGTTCTGCGGAAACCGAAGTTCGCACCCGCCGCCATGAGCATCAGATTATTTGGTCCCGGCGTCACCGTCATGACGAGGGCAAAGCTCAGGAGTGCGGTGAGGAGCGCGACTGTCATGCGATTGCTTTCAAAATAAGACTACGCAATAATGGCGCAACAGAGCTGCAATTTCTCGCCTAATAATCATCAACTTCTGGTAATGGAGCAATATGTGGCGGAAATTGACGCTATGGACAGACGAATATTGCGCGAGCTGAAACTTAATGCCC
>CAMLFF010000241.1 GCA_946479185.1 uncultured Sphingobium sp. | reverse complement strand
GCATCCGGGTGGGAGATGATCGCAAAGGTGCGGCGGGACGGGGTCGTCATAACTTGGATAGTGTCCTGAAACGCTTGGAGCCGCCCGTCGCGTCAGCAGACAGGTGCAATATTAGCGCTCCTATAGGGAAGGGGGGCGATGAATCGCAAGCCGATCAGGCGGATTTGCCGTCCAGCAGCGTGATCCGCATCCACCATATGTAGGACGCGCCACGCGCAATGGCGCGGATGCCGGGTTTTTCCCAAATGTCGCCGGAGAAATCGGTGCTGTCGGCAATGCCATCCCACGGCTCGATGCAGATGAAGCGCGCGCCGGGCTTGGTCCAGATACCGAGGCTTGGCATGTCGCTCCAGTCGAGGCGCAGTTGCGGCCCGTGGGGTGGGCCGTAGAGGCAGCCGCGACTTTCGAGTTTGCGCCAGATGAGCGCATCGGCCTCGAACAGATTGTCGTGCAGGGTGAGCGTGCGGTCATCGACAGGGCTTAGGCGGTCTTCACTGGCGATCAGTCCGGTATCGAGCAGGCATAGCGCGGAAGGTTCGGGTTCATCGAAGAGGATGCGGTGATCCTGTCGCGCTTCGCCAAAAGGGAGCGGCCAGGCGAAACCGGGATGGAAGCCGAAGCTTGCCGGAAGATCGACCGCGCCGGGATTATGCGCGGTCATCTGCATGAGCAGCGAGGTGCCCTCAATGCGATAGGTTGCATCAAGTGTGAAGGCGAAGGGATAGCTCTGCCGCGTGGTTGCAGTGTCGCTCAGCCGATAGGTCACCTGATTGGGCGCTACATCGATCGGCTCGAATGTCTCGCGCCGCGCTACGCCATGGCGGGGCATGGTGTAGCTTTCGCCATCATGCCGATAGGTGCCGCCATTCAGCTCGCCAATGATCGGGAAGAGCAGGGGCGAATGGGAGGCCCAATAGGCAGGATCGGCGTCCGTCATCAGTTCGCGATCATCCGCGTCGCGCAGGCTGCAAAGCTCTGCGCCGAGCGGGTTGATGGAGGCCCGGAGCAGGTCCGATCCGATCTCGATGGTCATAGATTTGCGCACATCCTCAAGGCCGTAAGGCGGCCAGTGGGGGAACCTACAGGCCGCTTTGCACCTTTTACCAGAGGTTTCAGCATGGCCTGAAGGGACGGCGCAAAATGAGAAGGTTTGCAGCGATGCTCATCCCTCTCCTGTGCGCGAGCGCCGCTTGGGCGCAGGACGTGCCGCAGAAGGACGAGGATGACGATGACAAGAAAGGCCCAAGCCGCGCCGAAACAATCGTGACGCAGCCCGTGCGTGATGTGGGCATCCAGAAGACGAAGATACCGGAGGTTCTCAAGCAGGCGGTGAAGCAACCCTATGCCTCGCCCGGCGAGCGGTGCGGTCAGATCGTGGAGTCCATGGCGGAACTGAATGAGGTGCTGGGGCCTGACTTCGACGGGAGCATCAAGGAAAATAAGAACAGGTTGGGCAACCTCGCTGCGGCGGGCGGCACGTTTGTGGTCAATTCGATCATCCCCTTTCGCGGGATCGTTCGAGAAATCAGCGGGGCGGGGCCTGCGCAACGGCGGCTGGATACGGCAATCGATGCAGGGCTTGCGCGGCGCGGCTATTTGCGCGGGCTGGCGGTGAGCCGGGGCTGCGTATTGCCGCCGCCGCCTGCGCCAGAGGTCGAGGAGAAGAAATGAGGCTGGAGATCAGCGCGGCTTGCTGTGCCGGGAAGCGGCGGTAAGATGAGCCTATGAGTGTAGGCGGTTTGTTGCCGCCTCCAGCAGTAGAAGAGAATGGCTGACGTGATGACGAATTTGAAGGACGATATTCTGCAGTGCCTCGCGCAGGCTGCCGGGGGCGCTGATGATCCGACGCCGCCCTCCAGCTATTATATGTCCAGCGTCGAGAGCATGGCCATGAGCATCTTCGACAATAATCCGGCGCTGCGCACCTGGATGCACAGTCGCGGGCTTGATCCCCTCAAGGGACCGCAAGCCGTGCTTGGGCTAGGCTGCCTGCTCGTGCGCGATGCGGAAATTAATCCCCGCTTTGAGCTGACCGATGCCGAGCGCGCCGAACTGGCGGATGATCACGATCATTGAAGCGTGACCACTAAGGCCTGATGCGGCGCCGCGCGTTTAACCGCGCAGCGTCGCGCCCTGCTTACCTGCTGCGGCCACGATGCGCTCGGCAATGGCCTTGAGCTCATCGTCCGAGAAGCTCTTCTCGCCCGGCTGAAGCGTCACTTCGATGGCGAGGCTCTTCTGGCCGTCGGGCACACCTTGGCCCTCGAAGAGATCGAACAGGCGCGCATCCACGATCGCCGTCTTGTCCGCACCGCGCACGGCCCGCACCAGCGCCTCGGCTTCCAGCGCTTGCGGCACGAGGAAGGCGAAGTCGCGCGTCACAGCCTGCAGCGCAGGCGGCGAATAAGGCGCGCGCATGAAGCCGTTTTTGCGGGACTGCGGGATCGCATCGAGGTAGATTTCCGCGGCAACCACAGTGCCATCGAGATCGAACGCTTTGGCGATGCGCGGATGCAGCACGCCATAAGCGGCCAGCACTGTCTTAGGGCCAAGGCGCAGCGTGCCGGACTGGCCGGGGTGATAGGCGCTGCCCGCCTCATCCATCATCTGTAAACGGGCGGTCGGCGCACCAGCGGCGTCCAGCAAGGCAATGACCTCCGCCTTCGCGTCGAACGCATCGAAAGCCTGCGCCTTGCCATGCTGCCAGCCACGCGCGCGCTTGTTGCCTGCCATCACGATGCCGAGCGTGAGCCGTTCATCGCTGCTGCCATCGGCAGCGCGGAAATAGCGTCGACCAAGCTCAAACAGCGCGATGGAGGATGCACCACGATCCGCATTGCGCCGCGCTGCCGAGAGCAGGCCTGCGAGCAACGTTGGGCGCATCACCTTCAGCTCTTCGCTGATCGGGTTGGCCAGCGTCCAGTCGCCGCCGCCAAAGGGCGCCGCTTCCGTCTCCGAGATGAAGGACCAGTTGATCGCCTCATTGAGACCGCGTGCAGCAGCGGCCCGGCGCATGCGGCGCTCGACCAGTTGCAGCGGCGTCGCGGTCGGTTTGGCGACACCGGGTGCGCGGGGCAGGGGCGCGGAGGGCACATTGTTGAGCCCCTCGATGCGGATCACTTCCTCGACGATGTCGGCTGGGCCATGCACATCGCGGCGCCAGCTTGGAACAGTGACATGCCAGTCGGCAGCGACCTTGAAGCCGAGTCCGTCCAGGAT
Source organism: uncultured Sphingobium sp. (assembly GCA_946479185.1). The sequence goes on along the minus strand of CAMLFF010000241.1, from coordinate 1,963 downwards.
CGCACGTTGGCGGTCAGGCGCTATGGCGAGCCCGCCGAGCTTCTCAGCCAGTTCGGGATCATAAACCACGACCCGCTCATCGAGAGGTGGCGTGCCGGCGCGCGTCATCTCGCTCGCCGTGCCGCCGCAAAGCGCCAGCACCAGCCGGGTTGCGATATCGAGACCGTCTTCGAGAAATGCGGGATCGACGCCACGCTCGAACCGCTGCCGTGCATCGGAGGTGAGCGCGAGCTTCTGCCCGGTGCGCGCGATGCTCTCCGGTGTGAAATAGGCGCACTCGATCAACACATCGGTGGTCGTATCCTGCGCGCCTGAATGCTCGCCGCCCATGATGCCGCCAATGTCATGCACGGCAGCATCGTCCGCTATCACGGTCATGCTATCCGTCAGCGTGTAGCTTTTGCCATTGAGCGCCAGCACTTGCTCGCCAGCCACTGCCTTGCGCGCGACGAGACCGCCCTTGAGGCTCGCCATGTCATACACATGCAGCGGGCGACCAAGGCCGATCATGATGAAATTGGTGATGTCCACCAGCGCGCTGATCGGCTTCTGGCCAATCGCCTTCAGCCGGCGCGCCAGCCATTCGGGCGACGGGCCATTCGCCACGCCATGAACGCTGCGCGCGTAGAAGGCGGGGCAACCGTCCACATCATCGGTGCGGACATTCGGGCCTGCACCTTGCGCTGCGATCTGCGGCAATGGACCGATGATGGCCTCAAGCGGGACCAGCGTTCCCACGCCCTTGGCGGCCAGATCGCGCGCAATGCCGCGCACGCCCATGCAATCCTGCCGGTTGGGCGTGATGGAAACTTCGATGACCGGGTCGTCAATCTGCGCATAATCGGCAAAGGCTGTGCCGACCGGCGCATCTAGCGGCAGCTCGATAATGCCTTCATGATCTTCGCCAAGCTCCAGCTCGCGCGTGGAGCACATCATGCCGTTGGATTCGACCCCGCGAATGGCAGCGACGCGCAGCACCATGCCATTGGCAGGCACGGTCGCGCCCGGCATTCCGAACACGCCGACCAGACCAGCACGCGCATTGGGCGCGCCACACACGACCTGCATGGGGCCATCGCCTGCATCGACGCTGAGAACCTGCAACTTGTCCGCCTGCGGATGCGGCGCGGCGCTCAGCACCTTGGCGATTCGGAAGCCGCTGAGCTTCTCGGCGGGATTTTCAACGCCCTCAACCTCAAGGCCGATATCGTTGAGCGCGCGCAGAATCTCTTCCAGCGTGGCGCTCGTTTCAAGATGCTCCTTGAGCCATGACAGGGTGAATTTCATGCGCCCACTCCTCCGCTCAGCGTGGGCACATCCAGCGCCGAGAAACCATAATGGCGCAGCCAGCGCAGATCGCCATCGAAGAAGGCGCGCAGATCATTCATGCCATATTTGAGCATCGCCAGACGGTCGACACCGGTGCCAAAGGCAAAGCCCTGCCATTCCGCCGGGTCCAGCCCGCAATTGCGGATCACCGCCGGGTGGACCATGCCGCTGCCCAGCACCTCCATCCAGCCGCCATTGGGCGTGTCGCCCCCGCCGCCAATGACGCGCTGACCCTTCTCGATCGTGTAGCCAACATCGACTTCCACCGATGGCTCGGTGAAAGGGAAGTAGCTGGGGCGCAGGCGCAAAACGATGTCGTCCCGCTCGAAAAAGGCCTTGAGGAAAGTCTCCAGCGTCCATTTCAGATGCCCCAGATGGATGCCCTTGTCGATGACGAGGCCTTCGATCTGGTGGAACATCGGCGTGTGGGTCGCGTCGCTATCGCTGCGATAGACGCGGCCCGGGGCGATGATGCGGATGGGCATCTGTTGGTTCATCATCGTGCGGATCTGCACGGGCGATGTGTGGGTGCGGAGCAGCATCGCCGCATGTTCGCCATTGCCGCCAACCGCGCGGGCTTCATCACCGAAATAGAAAGTGTCGTGCATCGCGCGCGCGGGATGCGTCTCGGGGA
>CAMLFF010000240.1 GCA_946479185.1 uncultured Sphingobium sp. | reverse complement strand
CGCCCGACCGGCGAATGAAAGCCCATTTCATTCAACGCCTTGTTCACTTCGCTCATCAGCCGGTTGAGCCGCTCGCAAATCACGCCGACCAGTTCTGCCCGCGTCACCCGGCGCGTCTCGGCCTGCTCTGCGCTGCTCGCTGCCGGGGCGATCTCGATAATCTCGCGGAAATCGCGACGATTCTGCATCGCCGAGCCATAAAAGCATTTCATCCGCTCAGCCTGACTGCGCCGAATCCCGAAGGCCGAAGCGATATCATCGGTAATATCCGCCGCGCCGATGGGGATGGACTTCAAGCCCACCAGCATCCCACCGATATGGAGCGACACATTGGTCACGCCCGCGCCCAACTCGACGAGCGCCACGCCAAGATCGCGCTCTTCATCCGAAAGACATGCCGCCGCCGTCGCCACAGGAGAGGCGATGATCGATTGCACATCCAGATAAGCGCCGCGAACGCTCGTCTCCAGATTGCGCAGCGGCGCGCCATCGGCGAGCATCACATGGATGTCTACGCCAAGCTGATCGGCATGGAGCCCCAGCGGGCGCGCCACTCCGCGCATGCCATCAATGGTATAGAGCGTTGGATTGGCCTGCAGGATCACGCGGCCTTCAGGATTGATCCGCTCGCGCGCCATATCAAACAGCGCGTCGATATCGGCCTGCTCAATCCGACGACCGCCCACAGCCATCTCAACCGGCTCGACCCGGCTCTCGATGCTGCTGCCGGAAAAGCTCAGCAGCACCTTCTCAATATTGGTGCCCGCAACCTTCTCGGCCTGCTCCACTGTCTCGCGCACGGCAAGCTCGGTGCGCTCCATGTCGATCACGAACCCGCGCCGCACACCCCGGCTCTCGCGCTGGCCAGTGCCCAGCACGGTGAGGCTGCCATCTTCCTGCTTCTTGGCGATAAGCGCCGAGACTTTCCAGGTGCCAATGTCGATGGCGGTAATCAGGCCATCATTGCGCGTGGCGGCCATATCAGCCTTCCGTGCTGGCAGCGGCGGTCGGCGCCTTCGGCTCGCTACCAGTCACCACTGTTGCGCCGCCTGCCGTGCTCACGGTCGGCGCATCATCCTTGGCCTGACCCGGCGGCAAACGCAGCACGAAGCGCGTCGCATCGCGCATGTCGAACCGCAGCACGCCACGGCCCAGAAGCCGATCCACGCCATCCATCCGCGCAAAATTCACCAGTGCCGCAGCCGCATCCGCATCACCTTCCGGCAGCATCAGCAGTTCGCCGGATCGAAAACCCAGATCCCAGCGGCGATTGCCCACCCAGGTCGCCCCGCGCAGCAAAGGCTTGAGCGCAGGGGCGGCATCCATCAGCTTGGCGAGCGCAGCGGTGCGCTTGTTTGCATCCGGCCCTACCACCAGCGGCAGGTCGGGGATTGCGTTGGCCGCAACCATGCCAAGCTCGATGCCGCTCGCATCCACAAGGCTCAGCTTGCCATCATGCTGCCACACCGCAACCGGCTGACGCTCGATCACATCGACGATCAGCGCGTCAGGCAAACGGCGGGAAACACGTGCCTCCTTCACCCAGCCGAGCGTCATCACTTCCGAGCGCAGCTTGTCGAGATCCACCGAGAGCATGGAGCGCTCGACATATTTCACGGCAATGTCCGAGACGGGCATCTCGTCATTGCGCTCAAGCCCGCGCACTTCGATCTTGGCGACGGCAAAGCCTGCGCGCCCGGCAAGCTCGCTCAGTTCCGCGCGCGCCATAGCAGGCAGGCCCATGAAGCTGGCGGCGAACCACAGGATGACCAGCACCAGCAGGCCGATGCCCCATGTCATCGCGCGATTGATCTGTTCAGGGCTCAGCGGCACATAGGCGAGCAACCGATCAAGCAAGCCTTTGTTGCGGCGCGGCCTGCGCGCTGGCGCACTCACACGCCCGCCACGGCCCGAGCCGCGCTTGATTGTCGCTGTGCTCATCCCTTCTCCCCCTTAGCCGCTAGTGCGTCGGCGATCAGCGTCTCGACCAGTTCGCCATAACTGATGCCCAGATAGCGCGCCTGCTCAGGCAGCAGGCTGAGCGGCGCCATGCCCGGCTGCGTGTTCACCTCTAGCAGAAAAATGCCCGCAAGGCCCTGCTCATCATCCCAGCGGAAGTCGGACCGCGACGTGCCCTTGCAGCCCAGCAAGCGATGCGCCTTGAGCGCGATGTCCATCATCGCCTGTGCGATCTCCGCCGGCACATCGGCCGGGCAGACATGCTCGGTCATGCCATCGGTATATTTCGCCTCGAAATCGTAAAAGCCATTGAGCGGCTTTAGCTCGGTCACCGCCATTGCCCGGTCGCCCAGCACGGCGACCGTCAGCTCGCGCCCGCGAATGAAGGGCTCAGCCAGTAGCGCGTCAAAATCCTGCCACGGCCCCACCACATCGGGGCCAATCGGATTGCCATAATTGCCTTCCGCCGTGATGATCGCCACGCCAACGGACGAGCCCTCATTCACCGGCTTCACCACATAGGGGCGCGGCAGCGGATCGGCCTCGAACAAGTCCTTCGATGCAATCATCCGCCCGCCCGGCATGGGAATGCCGTGCGGCACGAGATGCTGCTTGGTCAGCTGCTTGTCGATGGCGATCACGGAGGTCGCGAGGCCGCTATGGGTGTAGGTGAAGCCCATCACATCCATCAGCCCCTGCACGGTGCCATCCTCACCCGGAACGCCATGCAGCGCGTTGAACACGACATCGGGATTGGCGGCGATCAGCTTGGCGGGCAGATCACGCCCCTGCTCCGGCGTCTCACCCAGATCGATGCGCGTCACCTTATGCCCACGCTCTTCCAGCGCCTTGGCGATATCCGCCCCGCTCCAGAGCGACACCTGACGCTCAGCCGCCCAGCCGCCCAGCAGCACGACGACGTTCCACGGACCCTTCATGCGGCGTCTCCCTGCATCACACGGCCGACACGCTGAATTTCCCACTCAAGAGTCACGCCACTTTTATCCTTCACGCGCTTGCGCACTTCTTCCCCAAGCGCCTCGATCTGCGCGCTGGTCGCATCGCCAGCGTTGATGAGGAAATTGGTATGTTTCTCGCTCACCTGCGCGCCGCCCAACATCAGCCCGCGGCAGCCAGCTTCATCCACCAACGCCCAGGCCTTTTCGCCCGGAGGGTTCTTGAAGGTCGAGCCGCCCGTCTTGCTGCGCAGTGGCTGCGATGCTTCGCGCGCTTGGGCAATCCGGTCCATCTCGGCCTGGATCACATCGCTCGCTTCGCGGTGGCCATTGAACAGCGCCGAAATCACGATTGCGCCCTCGGGCAAGCTGCTATGGCGATAAGTGAAGCCCAGCGCATCGAGCGCCAGCGTCACACGCTCGCCATTGCGCAGCACCACATCGGCCTCGACCAATATATCCTTCACTTCGCGCCCATAAGCGCCGCCATTCATGCGGACGAACCCACCGACCGTGCCGGGGATCGAGCGCAGAAACTCCAGCCCGCCAATACCCGCATCGCGCGCGGTCGAGGATACGAGAATGCCCGATGCCCCCGCCCCGCAGCGCAGACCGGTCTCGCCCAGCCGCTCCACCTGCGCAAAGGCCTTGCCCAGCCGCACGACCACGCCCGGAACACCGCCATCGCGCACGATCAGGTTGGAGCCAAGCCCCAGCGCCATCACCGGCACGCTCGGATCAAGCGCCGCCAGAAACGCGCACAGATCATCAGCATCTTTCGGCTCGAACAGCCAATCCGCCGCGCCGCCACTCTTGAACCAAACGAGCGGTGCCAACGGCGCGTCAGCCGTCAGCTTGCCGCGGACGGCAATGTCATCGTTCAGTGTCTTGAGCGCGGCTTGCGTCAATTGCGCCCGCCCCAAAAATTGATCCAGCGTCCGAACATGGCCTTTTGCGCTTCAGCAACGTCCATCGCCGCCTGACCAGCGTCTCGCTGCACCTCGGCAACGTCCAACATGTCGCGCGCCATTTCCAGACCCTTGGCCTGCGCCTCGATCATGCGTTCCTGCATCTCGAGGCCGATGCGCATCAGCTCCCACATCAGGCCAGTTCCTTCCGCGCTGCATCGACAGCGGAGGCAAGCCCGGCTGCCCACTTCGTGATATCACCTGCGCCAAGGCACACGATCATGTCATCCGCCTGCAAATCGGCGGCCAGCGCCTTCGCCAGCGCGTCCGCATCGGCAATCGTCTGCGCCGCGCGGTGGCCACGGCGCTTGAGGCCTGCCACCAACTCATCGGCATCCACGCCAACAATAGCCTGCTCACCAGCGGTATAGACCGGCGCGACATACACCACATCGGCATCGTTGAAGGATTGCTGGAAGTCATCCATCAGATCGCGCAATCGCGTGAAGCGATGCGGCTGCACTACGGCAACCACCCGCCCCTGCGCGCCCTCACGTGCCGCCGCCAGCACCGCGCGGATTTCCACCGGATGATGGCCATAATCGTCGATGACGATCGCCTCGCCACCGCCAGCAACTTCAATCTCACCCACGCGCGTGAAGCGCCGCTTCACACCGCCGAAATTGGCAAAGCCGGATTGCACGGTCGCATCGTCAATGCCCATCTGCAGGGCAACGCCAATCGCCGCCATCGCATTGAGCACATTATGCCGCCCCGGCATCGGCATGGTGATATCGCTGATCTTGCGCAGCGATCCATCGCGCTCGCGGATCTGCACATCGAACATATTGCCACCCGGCACCGGGCGTACATTGTCACCGCGAATGTCCGCCTGCGCCGAGAAGCCATAGGTCACGATCCGCCGGTCCTGCACACGCGGCAAGATCGCCTGCACTTCAGGATGGTCAAGGCACAGGATCGCCGCGCCGTAAAAGGGCACATTCTCGACGAACTCGACAAAGGCATCCTTCACCGCATCAAAGGAGCCATAATGGTCGAGATGCTCGGGATCGATATTGGTGACGACCGCAATCGTGCCATCGAGCCGCAGAAAGCTGCCATCGCTCTCATCAGCCTCCACCACCATCCACTCGCTGTTGCCGAGCCGCGCGTTGGAGCCATATTTGTTGATGATGCCGCCATTGATGACGGTCGGGTCCACGCCGCCGGCATCCAGCAGCGCAGCGATCATGGATGTCGTCGTCGTCTTGCCATGCGTGCCCGCCACCGCAACGGTGGATTTGAGGCGCATGAGTTCCGCCAGCATCTCGGCCCGGCGGATCACCGGCACACGCGTTTCCAGCGCCAGCT
>CAMLFF010000239.1 GCA_946479185.1 uncultured Sphingobium sp. | reverse complement strand
CCGATGCGTTGCAATAGTCGGAAATAGAGCGGGAATGTAAACACCGATCCGGCGAGCGCGAGATAGACGACCCCCAGCCAATAGCCTGCCCGTGGCTCGATAATGGGCGGGCCATCCACCACCCACGCGAATAAGCCGTCCGCCAATGCGCCGATCGCCATTGCCCAGGTCAATTGCGCAATCATGGGCACCGAACGCGCAATTGGCGATGCCTGCATGACATTGGCAATGGAGGCGCACAGCACGGCGACGAGACAGATTGCCAGCGCGCCCAGCACATCCTGCGGTGAGGCGGTGATGCTGGTGCGATACTCGTTGAGGAAGAGCATCAGCACGCCAGCAACCGCGACGAGCGAGCCAAGAATGAAGCCACGGCTCACCCGCTCCTGAAAGAAAATGCGCGCAAACACGCTGTTGGGGATCATCAGCAGTGCATAAACGAGGGCGCACAGCCCGGAGGTCAGATGCACTTCCGCCCGGTACAGCAGATTGAAATTGAGCGAGAAGTGCATGACGCCAAACAGCCCTGCGAACATCACAGCGCGCGGACTCATGGCGAGCGATATTTTGCTCAGCTTCGCCAACAGCGCCATGCCCAATGCGGCAATGGCAAAGCGGTAGCAAACCGACCAGCTCGCCGGGACGACGCCGAGCTGATCACGGATGACGATCCAGGTCGATGACCAGATCAAAGTGACCGCAGCAAATGGCAGCACAACGCCATAGGCCAGGCGCGCACCGCTCATGACCGCAGGTTCACTGACCCGCGCCTCTCAATGCGGCAATGGCGGCCGCCAAGGGCGCGACATCGGCTGGCTGGTGATGCCAGCTGGTGACCAGCCGCGCGCCACCCTTATCGCCAGCATAAAAGCCAAAGCCCTGTGCGTGGAGCTGCGCAATCTCATCTCGGCTCAGGTCAATAAACACCATATTGGCTTCAACGGGATGCATCAGGCGATCGGGCGCGGCCTGCGCCAAAGGCTGTGCCGCCAGATTGGACGCGCGCGCATTGGCAAGCCAAAGATCATCATCCAGCAGCGCGTGCAATTGCGCCGCCACATAGCGGCCTTTGGAGAGCAGATGCCCTCCCCGCTTGCGCCGCCGCTGGGCCTCGTCCAGCCGCGATTTGTCGAACAGGATGAGGGCCTCGGCATTCATGGCGCCATTTTTGGTGAAGCCAAAGCTCAGCGCATCCACACCGGCCCGCCAGCTCAGATCAGCAGGCGAGCAATCCAGATGGGCAATGGCATTGGCGAATCGCGCCCCATCGATATGGAAGGCAAGGCCACGCTCCCGGCAGACATCGCCAAGCGCTGCCATTTCGCCCGGCGTGTAGACCCGGCCGGTCTCCGTGACATTGGTGAGCGAAACCGCATAAGGCCGGGTCTTGTGGATCGACATGTCGATGCTCCCGATCCAGTCCCGCAGATCAGGCGCGGCAAGCTTCCCGTCCGGAGAGCCTCGTGTGAGCAGGCGCGCGCCACCGGTTTGCAGCTCGATCGCGCCACATTCATCCCCCACCACATGCGCAGAGTCATGCGTGAGGATGCCGCCATAGGGCGGGCAAAGCAGCGACAAGGCGAGCGCATTGGCCGCCGTGCCTGTCGACATCCAGATGACGGTGACGTCATGCTCGAACAATTCGGAAAAACGACCATTGAGCGCCTGATTGAGCGCATCGCCATCATAAGGCGTGTCCACCACATTGGCCTTGGCCATAGCCTCAAGCACGCGCGGATGGACCGGCGCGATATTATCCGATGAAAACCTCATGCGTAAGCGATGGAGATATTGGGGTGCGGCGTCAATCCACTGCACCCGCCACGAAATATCGTTAACTGTCCGTCAATGCTTGGCGCCTAAGCCGGATGGGCAGCACATCCGAATTTTGATTTCAGGGGCCTCCTGGCATTTGTCGGCGCAACTATGCGCGCAGACATCCGAGACGTCCAAAGGACGAACATCATGTTTCAGGACGTAAAGCAGCGATTCAATTTCCAGCGCCGGCTCAGCCAAACCGACATGCTGCATCATGGCCGCGCGGTGTTGCAGCTTGAGGCCAATGCGCTTCAGCAATTTGCTGGCACGCTGGACGACAGCTTTTCATCGGCGGTTGAAATCCTGCTCGGCACGCAGGGCCGGGTCGTTTTGAGCGGCATGGGCAAGTCGGGCCATATCGCCCGCAAAATGGCGGCAACTTTTTCCTCGACCGGACTGCCATCCTTCTTCGTCCATCCCGGCGAAGCGGCGCATGGCGATCTGGGAATGATCACCCCTGCCGACGTGATTGTCGCCCTCTCAAATTCAGGTGCCACGCCCGAGCTGCTCCCCTTGATGCAGCATGCCCGCGCTTTGGGCTGCCCGGTCATTGGCATCACATCGCATCAGCACTCGCCGATGATGCAAATCGCGACGGTGTGTATCCTGCTGCCGCGTGCAGAGGAAGCATGCTCCGCCAATATCTCACCCACCACATCGACAACCTTGATGTTGGCGCTTGGCGATGCGCTCGCTGTTACCGTGATGAAAGCGCAGGGCATTTCGCGCTCCCAACTTGAACTGCTCCATCCGGGCGGCGCGATCGGCTCGCGCCTGCTGCCCGTGCGCAAGATCATGCATAGCGGGGATCGCCTGCCGCTCACCGCGCGCGATGCCTCCATGCAGGATGTGCTGATGATCATGACCGAGAAGAGCTTTGGCATCGCCGGAGTGATCGATGATGCGGGCGACCTCATCGGCACAATCACCGATGGCGACTTGCGCCGGAACATTGAAGGCCTGCTCGCGCGGAAGGCCTGCGATGTGATGACGGGCCATCCGAAAACGATCAGCGACGGCATGAGTGCCGAGGATGCGCTCGCCATATTGGCCGTGAACAGGATCACGGCGCTGTTCGTGATGGACCCGGCTGCACCCATGCGGCCCATCGGCCTCATCCATATTCACGATCTTGATCGGTTGGATATTGCCTGAACTGCGCAAGATGGCTTTGCGACATCGACATGGACGGCTATTGCGCTGACCATGACAGCATCCGCACCCCGCACCGTCTCCATCGGCAACCTCAATGTCGCCAACGATCGCCCACTCGCACTGATCGCTGGACCCTGCGCTATGGAGACACGCGAACATGCGCTGGAAACCGCGCAGGCGCTTGTCGAGATGACGTCGGAACTTGGTATGCCACTGATTTATAAGAGTAGTTTCGACAAAGCGAACCGAACCTCTGCCAATGCCCCGCGCGGCATCGGGCTCGCCCTGGCGATGGATATTTTCGCGGAGATCAAGGAGCGCTTCGGCTGCCCGGTCATCACGGATGTGCATGAGGCGAGCCAATGCGCCGCTGTGGCGGAGATTGTCGATGTGCTGCAGATTCCTGCCTTTTTGTGCAGACAGACGGATTTGTTGATTGCAGCCGCAAACACGGGTCGCGCGGTAAATGTAAAAAAGGGGCAGTTTCTAGCGCCTTGGGACATGGCGAATGTCGCAGATAAAATTCGCGGCGCAGGCAATGACAAGGTGCTGCTCACGGAACGCGGCACGAGCTTTGGCTACAACACATTGGTGAGCGACATGCGGGGTCTGCCAATCCTCGCGGAAACGGGGTGCCCCATCGTATTCGACGCCACGCACAGCGTTCAGCAGCCCGGCGGCAAGGGAACGAGCTCAGGGGGCGAGCGACGCTTTGTACCCGTGCTGGCGCGGGCGGCAGTGGCAATCGGCGTGGCGGCTGTGTTCATTGAAACACATGAAGACCCCGACCGCGCACCCAGCGATGGCCCAAATATGGTTCCGCTGAGCGAACTGCCTGCCTTATTGGCAGACCTGCGGGCGTTTGACGAACTCGCCAAGCGCCAAGTGGACGTGGCGGGTTAGAATCCACCGCCGGTCAGTTTCTGACAAATCATGTCGAGCTGTTCGAGGCTCGAATATTGCAGCGTGAGCGCGCCTTTGCCATTCTCATGGTTGATGCCGACCTTGAGGCCCAACAGGTCGGTTAAATGCTGTTCCATCGCAACAAGGTCAGGGTCGCGACCCGTTGATTGCGCCGATGCTGAGCTACGCGCAGCCGAGCGCCCGCCATCGCGCGATTCCCGCACAAGCCGCTCGGTCTCGCGCACGGAAAGGCCCTTGGTGGCGATGGTCTTGGCGAGCGTCGAGCAATCAGCCGCCCCGATCAGCGCACGCCCATGACCCATGCTCAGCTGCCCGACCATGACCAGATCCTGCACATCGGCGGGCAGATCCAGGAGGCGGATGAGGTTGGCGATGTGGCTACGGGATTTGCCTACAATCCGCGCGAGCGCATCTTGGCTATGGTGGAACTGCGTGATCAGGCTGCGATAGGCCTGCGCCTCTTCGATCGCGTTCAGGTCTTCGCGCTGGATATTCTCGACCAGCGCGATCTCAAGCGTTTCGGCCTCGCTGAATTCACGGACAATCGCTGGAATCTGATGGAGCTGCGCCTTTTGCGCAGCCCGCCAGCGTCGCTCACCTGCCACGATCTGATAGCGATCGCCGGACACAGGACGCACGATGATCGGCTGGATAATGCCCCGGGTTCGAATGCTCTCAGCCAGTTCCAGCAGCGCCTGCTCATCGAAATGGCGGCGGGGCTGCTCAGGATGGGGCGCGATGCGGGAAATCTCGATCATGCGCACGGCGCGATTACCGTCCTGACGGTCATCCGTGCGCGCGTCTCCGCTGATCGAAACATTGCGATTCACATCGCCAAGCAGAGCTGACAGACCCCTGCCCAATTGTCGCCGTGGAGCGGCTTTGCTGCTGCTTTCTGCTTCGCTCACGCCGCGATCTCCTGCTTGGGCAATTTCTCAATCAGCTCGCGCGCCAAGGCCATATAGGCCTCCGATCCGGAGCAGCGCATATCGTAAATGAGCGCAGGCAGGCCGTGACTTGGCGCCTCGGACAAGCGGACATTGCGCGGGATCACGGTCTTGAACACGAGATCGCCGAGGCACGCCCGCACGTCATCCGCGACCTGATCGGTAAGGCGGTTACGACGATCATACATGGTCAGCGCAACGCCGAGGATGGACAGATCGGGATTGAAACGCGCGCGGATGCGCTCGAAGGTCTGGAGCAATTGGGACAGACCCTCCAATGCAAAAAACTCGCACTGCAGCGGCACGAGGATGGATTGCACCGCAACCATCGCGTTCACGGTGAGCAGGCCCAGCGAGGGTGG
>CAMLFF010000238.1 GCA_946479185.1 uncultured Sphingobium sp. | reverse complement strand
TCTACACTCTTTCCCTACACGACGCTCTTCCGATCTAGAATGTGCAGCACGCCGTCCGAGATCGCAAAGAAGGCGCCCCTTAGCGACAATTTGCCGCTCTCTTCCTTTTCCCTGATCCATGGGAAGCTCCGCAGGTTCTCAAGGCTCACGCGAACTGCGGCCAGTTCCATCGCACGCGACGCGGCGGGGCCATGATCCTCGCCATGCTCCGCCACCACTTGCGCCCGCGCATCATCCAGCAGCGATATCCAGTTGGCGATAAAGCCGCCTTCGCCATGTGGCGCATCATGCATGGAGCGGGTGAGGGCGGCGCTGCAGCCGCCGCACAGCCCATGGCCCATCACCACAACCTCGCTCACACCCAGCATCTGCACGGCAAATTCGACCGCTGCAGAAACGCCATGACGGCCGGGATTGGTCTCGAACGGTGGCACCAACGCAGCCACATTGCGCACGACAAAGACCTCGCCGGGATTAGTATCGAAAATCTGGGTAGGGTCGACTCGACTATCCGAACAGGCAATGATCATGACGCGAGGGCTCTGGCCCGCGCTCAATTCTGCCCAGCGCGTGCGCTCTTCCGCCCACTCGCGATTGCGAAAGCGCCGGTAGCCGTCCAGCATGTCTGTGAATGTTGCCATGCGATTTTGTCTGCCCAAGATCGTGGGGGCTGGCAACCCGTCTCTCTCATCGCTATCTGGGCTCGATGAACGATCTCTCGTCCGATCCACGCGGCCTCGGGCTCCGCAAGCCAGACTGGATTCGCGTCAAGGCGCCGGTGAGTGCCGGATATGAGGCGACACGCAAGCTTATGCGCGAAAAAGGCCTCGCGACGGTGTGCGAAGAAGCAGCCTGCCCAAATATCGGCGAGTGCTGGACCAAGAAGCACGCCACGGTAATGATCCTTGGCGACACCTGCACGCGGGCCTGCGCCTTTTGCAATGTGAAGACCGGAATGCCGCGTGCGGTAGATGTGAACGAACCGCAGAATTTGGCCGATGCCTGCGCCGAGATGGGTCTGGAGCATATCGTGGTGACGTCGGTTGATCGGGACGATCTGGCCGACGGCGGTGCCAAGCAGTTTGTGAAGGTGATCGAGGCGCTGCGTCGCACGACGCCGCTCACGACCATCGAGATTCTGACGCCCGATTTCCGGAACAAGCATGAAGCCGCCGTTGAAGCGATCGTCGCAGCCCGGCCCGATGTCTATAATCACAACCTGGAAACGGTGCCGCGGCTCTACCCCACGATTCGACCGGGCGCGCGCTACTATGCCTCACTGCGATTGCTGGAAATGGTGAAAAAACTCGATCCATCAATCTTCACAAAGTCCGGCGTAATGCTCGGCCTTGGCGAGCAGCGGTTGGAAATCCATCAGGTGATGGACGACATGCGCTGTGCCGACGTGGACTTCCTCACAATGGGGCAATATTTGCGCCCGACGCCCAAACATGCCGCTGTCGCTGAGTTCGTGACGCCCGATGCCTTCAAGGCTTATGGCTCTATCGCGCGTGCAAAAGGCTTTCTGCAGGTCGCAGCGAGCCCGCTCACCCGCTCCAGCTATCATGCCGGTAAGGACTTTGCCGAAATGCGCGCATCCCGCGAGGCAGCGTTGGCTAAGAAAAACGCCGCAACGGCTGAGCGCCCGCGCGATATATTGAGCATCTGATGCCCCGTCACAGCGAAACGAGACACTTGCCCTACACACCCGAGCAGATGTTCGATCTGGTTGCGGATGTTGACTCTTACCCGGAATTCCTGCCCTGGATTGCCGCAATGCGTGTGCGCTCCGATAGCGAAACCGAGATGGTGGCGGATATGATCGTGGGCTTCAAAAGCCTGCGCGAGACCTTCACCTCCCGCGTCATCAAAGAGCGGCCAACCCATGTGCATGTCGATTATGTCGATGGGCCGCTCAAGCACCTCTCCAACGACTGGCGCTTCCGTCCCGATGGAGAAGGCGGCGTGATTATCGATTTCGAGGTCGATTTCGCGTTCAAGAATCGCATGTTCGAGATGCTGGCAGGTCAGGTGTTCGACCGGGCGCTCCGCAAGATGATCGGCGCCTTCGAGACGCGCGCAGCCGAGCTTTATGCGGCGGGCGATTCCGGCATCAGCAGTTCGAGCGCACATAGCGCTGCTTGAAGCCGGATATGGGCGCGGCCCTTATCCTCAAAATGACGTAGATCCGCGACGGCATCTTCATCCGACTTGCCCTGCTCGGCGCGGGCAAAGACCACAGTGCCGACAGGCTTCAGCTCGGTCCCGCCATCCGGTCCGGCGATTCCGGTGATCGATACGGCTACATCCGCGCCCGTACGATCCAGCGCGCCCTTCGCCATTGCCCACGCCGTCGCGATCGAGACGGCGCCGAACGTATCCAGCACATCATAGGCTACGCCGAGCACGCTGTTCTTCTGCGCGTTCGAGTAGGTCACGAATCCGGCTTCGAACACGGCGGAGCAGCCCGGAATCTCCGTCAGCGCTGCTGAGACCAGTCCGCCCGTGCAGCTTTCCGCTACGGAAAAGTGGCGCCCAATCGCGGCGTTGGCCTCAATGACCTTGCGCGCCATATCGACAAGCTCCTGTGGCAGAAGCATCTGATTATCGTGAGAAATTCCTGTCATGATGGACCTTGCATGGGCTTATCAGGCTGAAATGCCAATCGCTTTAACGCTATCGCGCTCGTCTCAAACTGAAACTGTGCGCTGACGGGCAAGTCTTAAAAGGCTCAGCCTTGGTTTTCGGGCAAGCGCAGCGTTGCGATGGCTTGAGCGGCAATTCCCTCGCCCCGGCCAGTGAGGCCAAGGCGCTCGGTTGTGGTGGCCTTCACGCTGATCTGTGACAGGCCAACGCCCATGATCTGAGCAAGGCGCTGGCGCATGGCATCACGGTGCGGGCCGATTTTGGGCGCTTCGCATATGATTGTGACATCGGCATGATCGAGAAGGCCACCCCGCGCCGCCACCCGCTCCATCGCAAAGGCAAGAAAGCGATCGGATCGCGCTCCGCGCCATTGGGGGTCGCTCGGAGGGAAATGGCTGCCAATGTCTCCCTCGGCAAGCGCGCCCAGAATCGCATCGACAAGAGCATGGATCGCGACGTCTGCGTCGCTGTGACCGGCGAGGCCATGCGTGTGAGGAACCTGCACGCCGCAGAGCCAGAGATCTTCACCAGACACAAGGCGATGCACATCAAACCCCATGCCTGTGCGGCTGATTAATTGCGCTGACAATTGCCGCTCCATCCTCTCATGATCGCCGGGGTAGGTGATTTTCTCGAGCTGCGCATCACCCTCAACTAACGCGATTTGTGCGCCAGTCGCTCTGAGCATCTGGGCGTCGTCCGTTGGCTCTTCTGATCCGCTCCAGTTGCGATGGGCGGCTGCGATCGCCTCAAATGCGAAGGCCTGAGGGGTTTGCACGCGGCGCAGGGTCGAGCGATCCACCGCTTCACCCGATACGCTTTCTTGATCGACGACCAAGGTGTCAGCGACAGGCAGCACTGGCATCGCACCCTTTGCGCCGGAAGCCAGGGCCGCGATCAGCCGGTCGATCACCTGCGCGGGAAGGATAGGACGAGCGCTGTCATGAATAAGGATATGCGAAGGTGGCGATTCGCTCTCTTCCAGCGCCGTGATGGCGTTGGAGACCGAGAGCCGCCGGGTTGACCCGCCGGCCGTGAACCGCGCGTCCCGAGCAAGATCGCCAAGTGCGTTCCTCGTTTCATCCTCCACGCCCTCAAGTATCACGATCATGACATCGCTCACATCCGGATGATCGCGCAACGCTTGCAGGGAGTGGGCCAGCACGGCGCGTCCAGCAAGCAGACGGAATTGCTTGGGCTGCTGCGCGCCACTGCGTGATCCGGTGCCACCGGCAAGAAGGATTGCGGCAATGCGAACGGGGTTGGGCGGGGCGGACGACATGGGGAGGGCGCTTAGCTCAATTCTCTGTCGAAACCTACCGCCTGATGCGGTGGGGCGGGGTCAGGCGAGCACCAGTCCCGCCCCTTCGCTTGCCCGGCCAGCCCATTCGCGCTAAAGGCCCTGCCTGTTTTTTAGGCATAGAGACCATGACCACGCTGAAGCCAATCCATATCGGCCCGGTGAAAATCGAGACGCCGGTGATCCTCGCGCCCATGACTGGTGTGACCGACATGCCGTTCCGCACGCTGGTGCGGCGCTATGGATCAGGATTGAATGTGACCGAGATGATCGCATCGCCCGCGATGATCCGTGAGACGCGTCAATCGCTGCAGAAGGCAGCATGGCATCCCGTCGAGGAGCCCGTCTCCCTCCAGCTTGCCGGTTGCCAGCCCGCCGAGATGGCGGAAGCTGCCAAGCTGAATGCGGACCGCGGCGCCGCGATTATCGACATCAATATGGGCTGCCCGGTCAAGAAGGTCGTCAATGGCGATGCAGGATCGGCATTGATGCGGGACCTGCCGCTCGCGGCGAGCCTCATCAGGGCGACGGTGGAAGCCGTCGATGTGCCGGTCACGGTAAAGATGCGCATGGGCTGGTGCCATGATGCGCTCAATGCGCCAGAGTTGGCGCACATCGCGCAGGATCTGGGCGCCAAGCTCATCACCGTGCATGGCCGCACCCGTAACCAGATGTATAAAGGCAGCGCGGATTGGGCTTTTGTGCGCAAGGTGAAAGAGGCCGTAACGCTCCCAGTCATCGTGAATGGCGACATTTGCTCGATAGAGGACGCACGCGCGGCGCTTGAGCTGAGTGGCGCTGATGGTGTGATGATTGGGCGTGGCGCTTATGGGCGGCCCTGGCTGCTCGGCCAGGTCATGCAGGCGCTCACGACAGGCGACGTGCGTGCCGATCCCGACATCGAAGAACAATATCACATGATCATAGAGCATTATCGCGCGATGCTCGACCATTATGGCGACGTTACGGGCGTCAACATGGCCCGCAAGCATCTGGGCTGGTACACCAAGGGCCTGCCGGGCTCGGCCGAATTCCGTAACAAAGTGAATCGGTTCCGGAGGCCGGGCAGGTCATCGATATGCTGGAACGCTTCTATGCGCCCTTCATCGAGCAGCTTTATGCGCAGTTCCTGGAGAAGCCTGAAACCGTCGACCCGCAGTGGCGGGCATTCTTCGCCAGCCTGGAGGAAGACCCGGCACAAGCCTTGACGTTCTCGCAAAACGCGCCGTGGCAGCGCGATCGAGCCGGGCTCACGGGCAATGGTGAGATCGTT
>CAMLFF010000237.1 GCA_946479185.1 uncultured Sphingobium sp. | reverse complement strand
CGAAAAGATCGCTCTTGAAGCCCAGCTCATAGGCCGTCAGCGTCTCTGGCCCATGTGTGAGCGCCTGCGCTGGGAAGAAGGGCCGCGGATTGGACCCACCGCTTTTAAAGCCGGTCGCGATCTGCCCATAGGTCATGAAGTCCGGCGTCCAGCGATACTGGATCGCCGCGCGGTAATCGAGCCGATCGCCCTCGAATGTGCGGATCAGTCCATCCAAAGGCGCGAGCGATGGCGGCGCGGCGCCGCCAAATATGCTGCCGGGGTTGCCCTTGCGCGCATATTGAAAGCTCTTGCTGATGTCCGTGTAGCGCAGCCCGCCGATCAGCGAGAGCTTGCTCGTCACATGCAGTTCTGCATTGGCGAAGGCGGCTTTCGTCTTGGATTCCACATGGTCATTCTGGCGGAATTCCAGCGTGGGCAATTGCACGCGCGATCCGCCATCGCTGGTCGCATCGAAATAATAGCCGCCCACCGTGAAATCGAGCAATGTGCCGATCGATCCGCTCAAGCGCAGCTCCTGGCTGAACTGGCGATGGTTTACATCATTGGCCGTCAGCGCCGTGTTCACGGGCGATGACTCGGCCGAGGTGAAAATGGCATTGTAACTGCGATACGAGGTTATCGAGGTGAGCGAGAGCGCCTCGCTTAGCTGAAGCGTCGCCTGCCCGGAAACACCCCAGGTATCGAGCGAGCTGCGCGCTGGCGCGGCATATGCGCCAGAGCCATCGCGGGGCGCATAATTCTGATAATTCTCATAGCTGACATATGGGCTATTGGAGAAGCTATCCTGCGCAAAATTGCCATAGGGCGAATAGCTGATGAAGGGCGATCCAGCCGCCGTGCCGAGCCGCACCCCATCGATCACATAAGGCGCTGTGTTCGCCGATCCGGGACCGGTCAGCGTGCCCACGTACAGCAGCGTGGAGGGTGATGACTCGCTGTCATCGCGCGTTACATCGCCAATTATCGAAACTTCGAGCGTGTCAGTCGGCACCCAGCGAAGTGACGCTCGACCAGCGACATAGGATTTGCCGCCCTCCGTCCCGAGCTTGCAATTGTCCGACACGGCGAAGCTGCGCACAGGCGAATTGGGATGGGTGCAGCGATAATCATAGCGCGTGACATAGCCGTCCTTCTTCACACCCGCACCGGAGAGGCGCAGGAAGAGCTGATCCGGCAAGAGCGAGAGATTGACGCCGCCACGAAATTCCGTGCGGTTGAAGCGGCCATAAGTCGCCTGCACATAGCCGCCGCCGGAACCATCCGGCTTTTTGGAATAGATTTTGATCGCACCGCCGATGGAGTTCTGCCCCGCCAACGTGCCTTGCGGGCCGCGTAATATCTCGACCCGGTCGAGGTCGAGTAGATCGAGCATCGATCCCTGCAGCGTGGAATAATAGACATCGTCCACATACAGGCCGACGCCCGGCTCTAGCGCGAAGGTTGAATCGCTCTGGCCGACGCCACGAATGAAGGCTTGGATTGACGGCCCGAAGGTCGCGGGCGCTTCCCGCAGGTTGACGTTGGGGGCCTGCGCCGCGACGTCGGCAATGCTCGTCTGGCTGCGCGCTTCGAGCATCTCTCCGGACACCGCGGTGATTGCGAGCGGGGCATCCTGAAGGCGCTGACGACGGAATTGCGCGGTCACAATGATGTCACTGTCAACAGTATCGGATGATGCGCCGCTCTCACCTTGCGGTGCGGGAACGTCTTGCGCGTGGACTGCGGTGCCTGAAAAACCTGTGAGCGCAATGCTGGCAACGCCAACCGACAAAAAAGCAAACGCTTTCGTCCTCATCTTTTTCCCTCCCAAATCACGCCATTCCGCGCTTTTTATAATTGTATGATGCTTATACCGATACCGCGCTGTCAACACACTTCCAATTTTACGCCAGTGAATTCCGCATAACGGAATGATGCACTTGACAACAATCTACGAACTCCTAGCCTGAAGAGGAAACCGCGTCGGCACAGGCGCCGCAAAGGTGGAGGTTGCAGTGGACGTAGATCGGCGACAGCTCTTGGTTGGAGGCATGGCGGCAGCCGGCGTGCTTGGAACGCCAGCGGTGGCAAGTGCCCAGCCCGCCAACTCGAAGATGCGGCGGATCGCGGTGGAAGAAGCCTGGACAATCCCCGAGCATCTGGATGCAATGGCCGCATTGGCCGACGGCAACTGGCCCAATCTCGATGCGCAACTGCTCAACCCGTTCGGCTCACGCAGTACGGATCGGCTAAGCACCCGCCTGCGCGACGTTCAGCAGCGCCTCGCCGAGATGGACCGGCTGAATATCGACATGCAGATCCTGTCGCTCACCTCTCCCGGCGTGCAGCTCTTCAAGCCGGATCGTGCCGTCGCTCTGGCGGAGCTGGCCAATGACAGGCTCGCCGAGGTCGTCCGCGCTCACCCCCGTCGCTTCGCAGCGCTGGCAAGCTTCGCCCCACAAGATCCGGCCCGCGCCGCCAAGGAGATGGAGCGCGCCGTCACCAAGCTCGGCTTTTGCGGCTTCATCGTGAATTCGCATACCAACAACGAATATCTCGACGACCCCAAATTCTTCCCGATATTGGAAGCCGCCGCCGCGCTCGACCGCCCGATCTACATCCACCCGCGCTGCCCATCGGACGGCATGGCGGAGCCCTTCCGGGACCATCGTCTGCAATCCGCGATCTGGGGCTATGCGGCGGAAACCGGTACGCATGCTATGCGGCTAATCCTGAGCGGCGTGTTCGATCGCTTGCCCAATCTGAAGATCATGATCGGTCATATGGGGGAGAACATTCCCTTCCACCTGTGGCGCAGCGACCATTGGTATGATCGGCGCAAGGATGCTTACGGCTCCAAGCTCAAGCCATCCGAGGTCATCAAGCGCAACATCTTCATCAGCACGAGCGGCGTCGAGCACGCCCCGGCGCTGCGCTACGCGATCGACGTGCTCGGCGCGGACCATGTACTCTGGGCCATTGATTATCCCTATGAGGAGATGGATCCCTCTGTGAAGTTCATGAACGAGGCGCCGCTTTCGACTGCGGAACGCGCTGCCCTGTTCCACAGCAATGCGGCGCGACTGTTTCATCTGCCCGGCGGTTGAGGTTCTTTTCCGCGGGCCAGATGAGGGATCGTGCGCCTTCGCGCTCATAGGAAACAGAATGATCTGACCTCTGGCGGAGATGGCGTAGGTGCAGGAGAAGTCTGTGCCCTTTTTGGAGGATGAGCGCGTCGCTCTGCACAGCCGTGCCTTGCAGCGCTATTTCACCAAGCGTGTGCCCATTGGCGAGGTAGACGATCTTGTGCAGGAGGTACTCGCCAATCTACACGCCCGCCAGAAGAGCACGCAGATCGAAAATGTGCAGGGCTATCTCTTCACCATCGCATCCAATGTGCTCGCCCGCCGCCACCAGAAAAATGCGCAAATGCCCTATGATGATGGCGAAGCGCCCGAGCAGATCGACCCTTTCTCCCCCGAGCGCATCCTGATCGGCCAGCAATGCCTCAATGCTGCGCTGACCATCATCAAGCTGTTGCCACCCCGCACACAGCAGGTGTTCGTCCTCCACCGCTTCGAGGAGATGACTTACCCGCGCATTGCCGCGCATCTGGGCATTTCACTCAGCGCGGTCGAAAAACACATCATGCTCGCTTTGAAAGCGCTGCATGAGAATGCGAGAGGCGGCGAATGAAGCGCCCTTCCTTCCTCGTCCGCAAACCCGAACCGCCTTTCCCCGAGGACACTCCGGGGTGGATTGCGCGCGCACGGTCTGGAACCATGTCCCGTGCGTCTGTAGAAGCACTGGAGCATTGGCTCACAAGCGATGAGCAGAACCGGCGCGATTATGACGCGCTCAATGCGCGCCTGGTCGACCTCGATCGTCTGCGATCCCACCCGGAGATAATGGCGCTGCGGGAAGAGGCGCGGCAATCCCCAAAGAGTAGGCGCTATATTGCCGTCGCTGCCGCTTTCGCGTTGCTGCTCATCGGCACGGCGGCGACGCTGGCGTTCCTGGGCCTGAACGCGTTCGACAGCGCGCAAGAGGCTTCGGTCGTTACCGCTTATTATGAAACGCCGGAAGGGCGCGCATCTGCGGTCACTTTGCCAGATGGCAGCAAGGTGTTTATGGACGCCAGCAGCGCCGTGAAGGCATCGATGAGCGACACCGTGCGCGACGTGCAATTGCTCAGGGGCCGCGCCAATTTCTCCGTCGCCAAGGATGCTGCCCGCCCCTTTGTCGTGCTGGCTGGCGGCCAAACGATCAAGGCGCTGGGCACGCAGTTTGACGTCAACCTGGCTGAGCACAGCACCGAACTCACATTGATGGAAGGCACTGTCGTTGTGCTGGCGCGCAAGAGCGGTGCGGAGGCAGCGTCCACCATCTTCATGCGCCCCGGCTATAAGTTCGTCGCCAGCGATGGAAATTGGACGCTCTCACCCGTCAACCTGCAAGACAGTTCGCGCTGGCGCGACGGCATATTGGTGTTCGACGAGGCGCGGCTTGGCGACATTGTGGCCGAGATGAACCGCTATCTTGCTACCAAGATCGTCATCAGCGCCCCCGCGCTAGCCGAACAACGCATGAGCGCCGTGTTGAAGGCGGGCGATGTTGCAACCTTCCTATCCGCTATCGATGCCATCGGCGTGGCCCATTGGGGTCGCATTCCCAACGATGGTTATGAACTGCGGGAAGTGGGCCGCAAAAAAATCTGATCTCGAGACTGAGGTAAATCATCGAACCAACCTCATCCAATACAGAGATCAAAAATTTAGGAGGGGGTTTCATGTCCATTCGTGGATTGAACGCACGCAACGCATTCATGATCGGTGCCGCTGCATCGGCGCTCGTTGCCTCAGCGGCGCAGGCCAAGCCGGTCAATTTCGACATTCCATCGCAACCGCTGCCATCTGCCTTGCGGACGTTCGGGCTGCAGAGCGGCACGTCCATCGTCTTTTCCGCGTCAGCGACGGGCTATGGCCCCTCCGCCGTGGTGAAGGGCCAATATGAGCCGAATGAAGCGCTCGCTCGCCTGCTCGGCAATGCACCGCTTCAGCCGCTCCAGCAAGGCAATGGCTTTACGATCGTGCGCATTGAGCCGCGCCCTGCCGCTGCCCAATCGACGCAGGCTGCACCCGCCAGCGCACAAGCGCCGGTAGAGGAAGCACCTGCCGCAGACCAGGTCGAGAATGAGGCCATTGTGGTCACAGGATCGCGCATCGCCCGCTCCGGTTTCGCGGC
>CAMLFF010000236.1 GCA_946479185.1 uncultured Sphingobium sp. | reverse complement strand
GCTATGCTTACGATAATGACGGTTATGTTCTGGGACCGAACGACAATATCTACCGCGAGAATGATGGCCGCTATTATTGCAACAAACCGGACGGTACGCGCGGTCTGGTCATTGGTGGTCTTGCTGGCGGCGTGCTCGGCAACATCATCGCACCCGGCGGCAGCAAGACACTCGGCACCATCCTCGGTGCAGCAGGCGGCGCGGTCGCAGGGCGCGCCATCGAGCGCGGTGAGGTTCGTTGCCGTTAAGTTTTGGATGAACAATGAGCGGCGCTGACTGCGTCCGCTCGCAGCAAGGAGGTATATCATGCTGAAAGCACTTTTCTACGGCGCAGTCGCCGCGTTCGTCGGCTCGAAACTCAAGAAGATGAATGATGAGGGTCGGCTTGAGCCTTATAAGGAGCAGGCCCGCCAGCGCATTGCGGAGGTCAAGAGCCAGCTTAAGGAACAGTCGGCAGGATCGTCACGCTCCAGCAAGGGCATCCCGGCCGACAATGTTTCCGCACCCGCACCTGCGCATCCATGGCCTGCAGACCAGAAGGCCATGCAATCAAATTGATGATCTGACGGTGAGCGCGCTAGTTGTGCGCTCACCGATTTTCGCTTTAGCGGCGCTTGAGCAGGCGGCTCAAGCCTTCCTGCCGCTCCGCCGAAAGCTCAGCGTGCCGCTCCTCGGCCTCCATACCATCCCGGATCAGGCATATTTCGGCATCGGTAAGATGCTCGATTCCGATAAATTCGTTCCGAGCAGCTTCCACGGCCCGAATGAGTTCATCCAGCTTCACCTGAATGGCGCTTGCGTCACGGTTCTGGGCGTTTTGAATCAGGAATACCATCAGGAACGTTATGATGGTCGTGCCAGTGTTGATGACCAGCTGCCACGTATTCGACCAGCTGAACAGCGGCCCCGTCACCGCCCAGATGATCACAACCGTCAATGCCAGAATGAAGGTGAGCGGCTGCCCCGTCCAACCAGCGATGCGGCTGGCGATGCGCGTGAACAGATGATCGATCAAATGAGTCTCCGTCGGCTGACTGCAACCCTCTGGCGGGTCTCATGCAATCGCATTATACGCAAGCTATGACGACTATCCTCCGTGCACGCGCGCTCATCGCCCTGATCGCCGCCTCCGCCCTTTCCGCCTGCGCCACACCTGAAGCGCGCTTGCGCACGGGCCTGATGGATGCCGGATTGAGCCAGCCGATGGCCAGCTGCATGGCTCAGCGTATGACGGATCGCCTCAGCGTCGTTCAGTTGCGCAGGCTGAGCGCGCTTGCCAAAACGGGTGAGCTCGACCCGCGCCGCACAAGCTATGACAAGCTGATGCACCACATCCGCGCATTGGGCGATCCTGAGATTCTGCAGGTGACGGGCGCTGCGGCGCTGGGCTGTTCACTGGCCGGATAGGCGGCGCTTTAAATCTCAGCTTTGCAACTTTGCAGAACTTGTTTGTGCCGCTTCGCGCTAGAGGGCGCTACCCGACGACCTCGCAATAGGAACTGCACGCATGAACATCCATGAATATCAGGCCAAGGAATTGCTGGCTAAATTTGGCGCCCCTGTGCCTGCCGGATATGCTGCGCTGACCGTTGAAGAGGCTGTTGAAGCCGCCAAGAAATTGCCCGGACCGCTTTATGTGGTGAAATCGCAGATTCATGCTGGTGGTCGCGGCAAGGGCAAGTTCGTGGAACTCGGACCCGATGCCAAGGGCGGCGTGCGCCTCGCCAAGACGCTTGAGGAAGTCGAATCGCATGCCCGCGACATGCTGGGCAACACCCTGGTCACCATCCAGACCGGCCCCGCTGGCAAGCAGGTGAACCGCCTCTATGTGACCGACGGCGTTGATATCGATAAGGAATTCTACCTCGCCCTGTTGGTCGATCGCGCATCGGGCCGCATCGCGCTCGTCGTCTCGACCGAAGGCGGCATGGACATTGAAGAAGTGGCGCACTCCACGCCCGAGAAGATCCACACCATCGCCATCGATCCCGCCACTGGCTTCATGCCGCATCATGGTCGCCGGGTTGCCGCCGCGCTGGAGCTTGAGGGCGATCTCGCCAAGCAGGCCTCCAAGGTTGCAGGCGCGCTCTACAAGGCGTTCCTCGGCACGGATGCCAGCCAGATCGAAATCAATCCGCTCGCTATTGCTGGCGGTCAGATTCAGGTGCTCGATGCCAAGGTCGGCTTCGATGGCAACGCTTTGTTCCGTCACCCCGATCTCCTCGCCCTGCGCGACGAGACGGAAGAAGACCCGATGGAGCTGGAAGCCAGCAAATATGACCTCGCTTACATCAAGCTGGATGGCGACATTGGCTGCATGGTGAATGGCGCCGGTCTCGCGATGGCGACGATGGATATCATCAAGCTCAACGGCATGTTCCCTGCCAACTTCCTCGACGTTGGTGGCGGCGCCTCCAAGGAGAAGGTGACGGCGGCGTTCAAGATCATCCTGTCCGATCCTGCCGTTAAGGGCATTCTCGTGAACATCTTTGGCGGCATCATGCGTTGCGATATCATCGCAGACGGCATCGTCGCTGCGGCGAAGGAAGTGAATCTTTCGGTGCCGCTGGTGGTTCGTCTCGAAGGCACGAATGTGGCAGAAGGCAAGGATATTCTCGCGAACAGTGGCCTGCCCATTGTCGCGGCGGACGATCTGGGCGATGCCGCACGCAAGATTGTGGCGGAAGTCAAAAAGGTCGCTTGAAACGCGACCAAAACGCGCGGTTTTAAAGGAGAGCGCAGATGAAAATCCTCGTCCCGGTCAAACGGGTTCTCGATTATAATCTGAAACCGCGCGTGAAGGCGGATGGCACTGGCGTCGACCTCGCCAACGTCAAGCAGAGCATGAACCCCTTCGACGAGATCGCTGTCGAAGAAGCGATCCGGCTCAAGGAAGCAGGCGTTGCGACCGAGGTCGTCGCGGTGTCCATCGGCGAGCCCAAGGCGCAAGACACATTGCGCACGGCTCTGGCGATGGGCGCGGACCGCGCCATCCTCGTGGTGCATGATGGCGTGGCAGAGCCGCTCGCGGTAGCCAAGCTGCTGAAAGCCATTGCCGATGAGGAGCAGCCGGGCCTCGTGATCCTTGGCAAGCAGGCCATTGACGATGACAGCAATCAGACCGGCCAGATGCTCGCGGCCTTGCTCGGCTGGGCGCAGGGCACCTTTGCCAACAAGGTCGAGGTTGCAGGCGATCTCGTGAAGGTGACGCGTGAAGTGGATGGCGGACTTGAGACGGTTTCGCTCAAGCTGCCGGCCATCGTCACCGCAGATCTGCGGCTCAACGAGCCCCGCTATGCCTCGCTGCCCAACATCATGAAGGCCAAGTCTAAGCCGCTCGCACAGAAGACGTCAGCCGATTATGGTGTCGACATGACCCCGCGCATCGAGACACTGCATGTCGGTGAACCACCCAAGCGCGCGGCTGGCGTGATGGTCGCCAATGTCGATGAACTGGTCGGCAAGCTCAAGGCGCTCGGCGTCGCTTGAGCGCAGACTGAAGCAGCCAGACTTTGCCGCTTCCCGCTGAACGGGTAAGCTGGCGACGGACAAGAGAGAGTGCAGAAAATGAAGACGCTGGTTCTGGTCGAGCATGACAATGTAAGCGTCAAGGACGCAACCTTGAGCACGGTGAGCGCGGCTGCCCAATTGGGCGAAGTGCATCTGCTCGTCGCGGGCGCTGGCTGCGCAGCTGTGGCGGATGAAGCTGCCAAGATCGCAGGCGTCGCCAAGGTTCATCTGGCCGATGACGCATCGCTTGAGCATCAACTGCCCGAGAATGTCGCGCCGCTGGTCGTCAGCCTCATGGACCATCACGACGCCTTCCTCGCCCCCTCGACCACGACCGGCAAGAATATCGCGCCACGCGTCGCTGCCCTGCTCGACGTAATGCAGATCAGCGATATCATCGCCGTCGATGGCCCGGACAGCTTCACGCGCCCAATTTACGCAGGCAATGCCATCGCAAAGGTGAAGACGAGCGACAAGAAGCTCGTGATCACCGTGCGCGGCACCGCTTTCGACAAGGCGGACGCGCAGGGCGGTTCAGCAACCGTCGAGGCAATCGGCGGCGCGAGCGATGCAGGCCTTGCAACCTTCGTTTCCGCTGAGCTGGCAGCCTCCGAACGCCCGGAACTCACCAGCGCGAAGATCATCGTCTCGGGCGGTCGCGGCATTGGCAGCGGCGAGAATTACAAGGCAATCATCGAGCCCCTCGCCGACAAGCTTGGCGCAGCCGTTGGCGCGAGCCGCGCTGCTGTGGATGCGGGCTTCGTGCCCAATGACTATCAGGTCGGCCAAACCGGCAAGATCGTCGCGCCGGAAGTCTATATTGCCGTCGGCATTTCCGGCGCCATCCAGCATCTGGCTGGCATGAAGGACAGCAAGACGATCATCGCGATCAACAAGGATGAGGACGCGCCGATCTTCCAGATTGCGGACGTCGGCCTTGCGGCGGATCTGTTCACGGCTGTGCCGGAGCTCACCTCGAAGCTCTGAGGTTCAGCCAACGCATGTCGAGGTGAGCAGTACCGGCGATCCCGTAATCAGGATCGCCGCAAAGCCGATGAGGGCCGACGAGAGCGCCAGCTTGCGCTCAAGCCCCTTCGGCGTCCCCATCGCGCTACGGACCAGCCAGCCGGAGAGCGCGAGGAAGATCAACCAGACGATGGTCAACAGCCAGCGATACAAACTGCCCATAGGTAGCGAAATCACGTCCCATCCCAGCGCGCAACTTATCCCCTGCAGGGCGTAGAGCGTTGAGAAGCTGCCAGCCCAGAGCAGCAACCCGGCGCTGATGCGCAACAAGAAGCTCATGCCAGCACCAGCGGCGCGAAGAGGCACAGGAGCGTGACGAGCGTGACGCCGCAGGCATAATCGCCAAACAGCTTGGCCGTCCGCAACTCCTGCAATCGGGTTGGCGACACATAACCCGCCCGCACGCGCGCAAAGGCGAAGGCAGCGCAGAAGGCGGCAAGGAAGGCATGCACCACGCCATGAGCCAGCAGCGCCCAGCTCGCGGCGCCATAGGCATGGACTTGCGGTGATGGCAGCCCGACAAGGCCTGCAATGATCAGCGCGGCCAGCGCGATCATCTGCGCAATAGCTGCGTAGAGGAGCGGAGGAGCGGTTTTTCCCAGCGCACCTGTCGCTACCTGCCGCCGGGCCGAGCGTGTGAGGAACAATGCACTGACACTCGCAAAGGCTGCGATCACCGCAGGCAAAAGCCCGCCGTCGATCAAGCGTGGCGGCGGCCAA
>CAMLFF010000235.1 GCA_946479185.1 uncultured Sphingobium sp. | reverse complement strand
CGTTCGGTCAGCGCACGTGAATTTTTGATCAGTCCGCGCAGGCTGATCTCCCACAGCGGCTCGATCTCATAGGTCTGGAACGGATTGGTCCGCCGCAGCCACATGTGCAACTGCCGCCAGAAGCGCACGATCACCGCGCCAATGGAGATCACGACCATACTGAGCAGCAGCATCGGCGTGACGCCGTGCCACACCGATATGTCGACCTCGACCGCACGCCCATAAACCGCCGCCACGGCGGGGCGCAGCGCCACGCGGGTGATCCAGTCGGGCGAGAGGCTCATGGTGAGGCCAGCGAGGGAGAGCAGTAGCGGTGGCATCACCAGCGAGAAGGTCTCGCCATGCTGGACCTTGTTCACCTTGCCGCGCCCGAGGAAGAAGGGCCGGAGCGTCACGACACCCGCCACGCCCACCATCACGGCGTTGACGACCACAGCGACGGCGAGCGGGATCAGCTCCCAACTGCTCTCAATCTGCGCCTGAAACAGAAATTCCTTGGAGATGAAGCCCATAAAGGGTGGAATGCCCGCCATCGATAGGCTCGCTCCAGCGCTCGCCAGTGCGGTGAGCGGCAGGAACCGCGCGAGGCCACCCATGGCGCGAAGGCTGTAGAGCCCGGTCGCGTGCAGCACGGAGCCCGCGCAGAAAAATAGGGCTGCCTTGTAAAGCGCATGGGCGAGCAAGAAACCGATCATGGCCACCGACGCAGTCGGGCCATCTAGTCCCACCAGCAGCACGAGAATGCCGAGCGACGCGATGGTGGAATAAGCGAGCGCCGATTTGAAGTTCTCGGCCCGCAACGCCTGCATGCTCGCCACCGCCATGGTGACGCAGGCGACAATGACGAGTGCCGGGCGCCCCCATTCCGTTTCGCCAATCACCGGTTCAAAACGGGCGAGCAGATAGATGCCGAGCTTCACCATCGTCGCCGAGTGGAGGAAGGCGGAGGCGGGGGTGGGCGCCTGCATCGCATTGGGCAGCCAGAAGTGGAACGGGAATTGCGCGGATTTGGTGAAGGCCGCGAGCAAGATGCACAGCACGATCAGATGGCCCCAGGGGCTCGCCATCAGCTCATCGGAGCGTAGCACGGCCTGCTCCATCGAATAAGTGCCCAGCACATGGCCGATCATCACAACGGCGGCGAGCAGCGCAAGCCCGCCAAAGGCGGTCACCTGTAGGGCCATCAGCGCCGCGCGTCGCGCCCGCCCGCTGCGCCCCTCAAAGCCGATCAGCAGGAAGGAGATGATGCTCGTTGCTTCCCAGAACAGCAGGAAAACCAGAAGATTTTCCGCCAGCACCGCGCCCAGCATCGATGTGAGGAACAGCAAGATGTAGCAGAAGAAGCGCGCCCGCTCGGCTGGTGATTTATTGGTGAGATAACCGCCCGCATAGATGGTGACGAGCGCACCAATGCCGGTGATGAGCAGACAGAAGAGGAAGGAAAATCCATCGAGCCGCAGCGTGAAATCCAGCCCCAGCCAGGGCGCCCACTCCGCCGCCTCACCGCGCACCCAGCCGCGCTCCACGAAGGAGGCCATGCTGACAAATGCCGCGAGCAATCCAAAAGGCAGCAGCGAAATCACAAGGCCCGCACCACGCCCGATCACATAGGCAAGCAGCGGCATGACGCAGGCGCCGATGAAAGAGACGAGGAGGATAGTGAGCATCTGAGACCCTAATGCTCAAGTCCGGCGCTGCGATGCAGAGCCGAATATTAGTGGGGAAAGCGATGTTCCCCCCTCATGGCGGCATTGCCCGGATGCCGCAACCGCCAATTCCATGCTTTTGGCTGGAATTTGTGCGGGTATGCCACCAGAGCCTACGTCATTCCGGGCGGGACGCGGGATCCCGCTTTTCTTCACCAAGCGCAAAGGGAGCGGGCCCCCTCTGAGTTCACAAACGAAGTGCAACACCTCACACAGGTGCTGCGATGTCGACCTATCACCAGCTCTCGCTTGAGGAACGATGTTCGCCAAATCGCTGCAGCTCTGGATCGCGAGGCGACCTGCCCCGGTGAAGGCCGGGGTCGACCATCGCGCGAGAGTTGAAGCGCAAAATTGGCGCAAAAGTGGGCTATCAGCCAGCCTATGCGCAAGCACGGGCCAGTGCCCGCCGCTGGGCTTGTGCGCGGCTCGAACGTGAAGATACCGTGCGCGAACCCATCCTCGACCGGCTCGCCAAAGGCTGGTCGCCCGAACAGGTCGCAGGGTGCCTTGCTCATGAGGCGGGGCGCAAGGTCATCAGTCAAGAGACCATCTACCGCTTCGTCTATGTCCAGCTCAAACGCACTATGAGCGCGACTCAAGGCTAACCATCGCCCTGCAACAAAGCAGTCTCAAGGCCGAACTGTCGCAGCTGCCCTCGTGCGAATGCTAACGCAAATGCGCCACCTTGCGGCGCCCTAATCCGGCACCACATTGCGGTTGCTGATCAGCCAGACGCCATCGACCCGCACGACATCATCGACGCCGCGACCTGCCGCAGCGAGACGGGGCGGCGGCGTGCGTGTCTTGTCGGCGAACACCGTCTGCCAGTAATAATGGACGCGGGCATGATCCGGGCTGACGAACTCGATGGTCTGATTGCTCATCATATGGTGCATCGGCGGGATGTTCTCGCCTTTGGCGCGTCGCCCGTCCTGATCTGCCTTGAGGTCGGTCACCATCTTGCGCAGGGCATCGCTGCCTTTGACCGTATTGAAGGCGCCATCGGGCGTGAACACTCGGGCGTAGGCATCGGCATTGAAGCTGTCGATCGCCCGGACATAGTCCCACATCAGCTGCTCGATCTTCACCCGATCGCGCATTTCCTGCATGAAATCGGCATCACTGGCGGCGGCGTTGGCGGGTATGGCCATCATCAGCAAGGCCGCCATCATGGCACCTGCGGCTTTGCTCGAATAGTGCATCATACCCTCCCGCCTGAATTTGCCGTCAGCCTGCCGGAACAGGTGCAGGCGCTGCTGGCGTGGTGGAGGTGGCGGGTGCTGGCGCAGGCATGGGCGGCAGGGTCGCCGGATCCCAATGCTCATCCGCCTTGCCATCCACGAACCGCCACATATCGAACCATGTCGTCGTGTAGGTCTTGGTCGGATCGTCCGCATAGGGGACCTCCCGCACGAAGCTGACGGTCACGAAATCGCCTTCCGCTTGCACGGCAACGACCGGCGTCTTCATCTTGTCAGGGATGGGCGTTGGCTGGCGCTTCGCGATGTTGATGAAATAATGCATCACACCCTTCAGGCCGGACCCCGCAACCGGATTATGCTGGATGTAGCGATCGGTCAGGTAGAGCGGCGCGCGATCCCAATGGCCGGCTTCGAGCAGTTCCTTGACGATCTTGAGCGCCACCTGCTTGTTGGCGTGGAGCTTGGGATCGCTGCTGGTGAACAGCGCTTCTGCATCCGCGTGCGCGACGACCGGATCATTCAGCGCGCGCATCTGGGCCTGTGCGGGGGCGGCACTCAGCAACAGCGCAGCCACTATCCAACGATGGGAGACTTTCATTGGCAGATCCTCTCGATTGACATGCCAAAGCATGTGTTGGGCGTTTATCACTCGGGAGATGGCGCCGCGCAAGCCCCGCACGGCAGGCTTTCTGGCTTATTTGTCGAGCACGAACCGCGCACCGGCCTCGGCATGGATCATCGTACTGTCATAGATGGGCAGCACATTGGCGCGCACATCCATGATCAGCTCCAGCTCGGTGCAGGCAAGCACCACGGCCTGCACATCTTCCTTAGCGATGTTGGTGAGCTCGGTCTTCATGAAGCGCTCGGCTTCGCGGGTGATCTTGCCGACCGCCAGCTCGTCATATACCAGCGTGTCAATGCGGGCGGCGAGCTCCGTGTCGGCTGGCAGCAGGCTCAGGCCGCTGGCTGAGACCAAGCGCTGGCGATACTCGCGATCCGTCATCACATTGCTGGTGCCGATGAGCGCGGCGGTCTTCACGTTCGCCGCCTTCACCTTCTTGCCGATCTCATCGATGATGTGCAGCACCGGAATGCTCACGGATGCGGCGGTCTCATCATAGATTTTGTGCATGGAGTTGGCGCAGATCAGGATGCCCTGCGCGCCGCCCGCTTCAAGCCGTTTTGCGGCGCTGGTCATTTCGCTCGTCGCGCAATCCCAGTCATTGGTGGTTGCGCAGCGTGCGACATCGGCAAAGTCGATGCTGTCGATGAGCAGGGGCGCGCTGTGCAGCCCGCCCAGTTCGCGCTGCACCAGTTCGTTGATCAGCTTGTAGTAGCGGGCGGTTGAGGTCCAGCTAAGGCCCCCGATCAATCCAAGTTTGCGCATCAATGTCCCAATGATTTGACGATATCTTCGACCATCTTCTTCGCATCGGCGAGAAGCATCATGGTGTTGTCCATGTAGAAGACGTCATTGTCCACCCCTGCATAGCCGACGCCACCCATGGAGCGTTTCACGAACAGGACGGTTTTGGCGTTCGCCACGTCCAAAATGGGCATGCCGTAAATGGGCGAGCTTTTGTCCGTCTTGGCGGCGGGGTTGGTCACGTCATTGGCGCCGATGACGAAAGCGATGTCGGTCTGGGCGAACTCGCTGTTGATATCCTCCAGCTCGAACACTTCATCATAGGACACGTTCGCTTCGGCCAGCAGCACATTCATATGGCCGGGCATACGGCCTGCGACGGGGTGAATGGCATATTTGACGCTCACGCCCTCGGCCTTGAGCAGATCGCCCATTTCGCGCAGGGCATGCTGCGCCTGGCTGACGGCCATGCCATAGCCCGGCACGATGATGACGCTATCGGCCTGCTTCATGAGGAAGGCTGCGTCCTCAGCGGAACCGCGCTTCCAGGGGCGCTGTTCCTTCGCTTCGCCATCGCTGCTGGCTGCTTCTGCGCCAAAGCCGCCCGCGATCACGGAGATGAAACTGCGGTTCATCGCCTTGCACATGATGTAGCTGAGGATCGCGCCGGATGAGCCAACCAGCGCGCCGGTGATGATCATCGCCGTATTTTCCAGCGTGAAGCCCATCGCGGCAGCGGCCCAGCCGGAATAGCTGTTCAGCATCGATACGACGACCGGCATGTCCGCACCGCCAATGGGCACAATCAGCAGGAAGCCGATGATGAAGGACAGGGCGACGACGATCCAGAAATCCATCGGCGCCTGCGAATGCCAGAAGCCGTAGGTGAAGAAGGCAATCGCCAGCAGGGCGGCGATGTTGATGAGGTGACGGCCCGGCAGCAGGATGGGCTTGCCGCCCATATTGCCGTTGAGCTTGAGGAA
>CAMLFF010000234.1 GCA_946479185.1 uncultured Sphingobium sp. | reverse complement strand
AGCGCAAAGGGGGGAACTCCCGGAGGAAAGGATTGATCTGGCAGTAACGCATGTATGGCTCGTCGGCTCCCGTTGCAGTGCAACATTTGTCCGAATGGTAGTTAGTGTGACTTTAAGGTTGCACTGCTGTGATTGGCCAGCGATGCGTCACGCACGCGCAGCAGGGGTTCCAATGCGGGCGCAGGGCGCTATTGCGCTGGATATGAGCGAGACTGCGACACCAAATCCGCTACCCTTCCGCGTGCCGCCTGAGCAAGGCGCGGCGCGCTTCGACTTTGCGGTCCATGCGACGGACGGCAAGGCCCGCACCGGCAAGATTGGGATGCTGCGCGGCGACATCCGCACGCCTGCCTTCATGCCGGTTGGCACCGCTGCGACCGTGAAGGCCATGCGCCCTGCCGAAGTGCGGGCGAGCGGCGCGGATATCATCCTGGGCAATACCTATCATCTGATGCTGCGCCCCGGCGCGGAGCGGGTGGCCAAGCTTAGCGGCCTGCATCAATTTGCGGGGTGGGAGCGGCCCATCCTCACCGATAGCGGCGGCTACCAGGTGATGAGCTTGTCCGCTCTCTCCAAGGTGACCGAGCAGGGCGTGGCCTTTGCGAGCCATATCGATGGTTCCAAGCATATGCTTAGTCCCGAGCGCTCGATGGAAATCCAGCGCCTGCTCGGCTCGGATATCGTGATGGCGTTCGATGAGCTGGTGCCGACGACGACCTCGCGCGATGAGCAGATGCGCGCGATGGAGCGATCCATGCGCTGGGCAGCGCGCTCGCGTGAGGGCTTTGATAGCGGCGGGGATCATGCCGCGCGCGCGGCCTTGTTCGGCATTCAGCAGGGGGCGCTCGATGTCGATCTGCGTCGCCAATCTGCGCAGGCGCTCGTCGATATCGGCTTTGATGGCTATGCCGTGGGTGGCCTGGCGGTGGGCGAGGGGCAGGATGCGATGTTCGCCTGCCTCGATCATTGCGTGGATCATCTCCCGACCGACAAGCCGCGCTATCTGATGGGCGTTGGCAAGCCGACCGATATTGTGGGCGCGGTTGAGCGTGGTATCGACATGTTCGATTGTGTGCTGCCCACGCGCTCGGGCCGCAATGGGCAGGCCTTCACATGGTCTGGGCCGCTCAACATTCGCAATGCCCGCTATGCCGAGGATGAAGCACCGCTCGATGTGCGTTGCGATTGCCCGGCCTGCAGCAGCGTGAGCCGCGCCTATCTGCACCATCTGGTGAAGGCAGGCGAAATGCTGGGTGCGATGCTGATGACGCAGCATAATCTGCACTTCTATCAAGCGCTGATGGCGGGCTTGCGTGGCGCGATCAGCGAAGGGCGGCTGACGGCGTTCGCGGATGATTTCCGCCGGGATTATGCATCCAAGGACTTCTAGCGCTTCAAGCCGCAACGCTTCGCCGCTAAGAGGCGGGCATGGAGAGCATGACCCAAAGCCCAATCGCTGACGCACTGGACCGTGCCCGGCGCCACTCGCCCTTTCTCGCGCGGCAGATTGAGGTCTATCCGGCGCTGGTTGCCTTGCTGGAAGCGGGCAAGGCTGATGAGGCGTGGGAGACGGCGCGTGGGCTGGCGGCGGATGAGCCGGTCGACAAGCGGCTGCGGGTGCGGCGCAGTGCGATTGCGCTGGTGGCGGCGCTGGCTGATCTCGCCGGACTCTGGGATCTCGATATCGTTACCCGCCACCTCTCCGATTTTGCGGATGAGGCTGTCGATGCAGCGCTGACCGCCGCCTTTGCCGAGCGCTACCCCGATGAAGCGCCGCGCGGCGTGGCGGTGATCGCGCTGGGCAAGCATGGCAGTCATGAGCTCAATTACTCATCGGATATCGATCCGATCCTAATTTTTGATCCCGCGACCATCCCTACCCGGCCCCGCGAGGAACCGCAGGAGGCGGCGCTGCGCATTGCGCGGCGGATGGTCGCTATCCTCTCTGAGCGAACGGGGGATGGCTATGTGTTCCGCGTCGATCTGCGGTTGCGCCCTTCGCCGGAAGTCTCGCCGATCATTCTCTCGGTCGATGCGGCGATCAGCTATTATGAGAGCGCGGCGGTTGGCTGGGAGCAGGCGGCTTTCATCCGTTCGCGCGCGGCGGCTGGCGACATGGCGCTGGGGCGTGAGTTTCTCACCGCGATCCGGCCCTTTGTGTGGCGGCGCAGCCTCGATTTTGGCGCGATCCGGGCGATCAGCGATGTGTCGCGCCGCATCCGTGCCCATTATGCGAGCGGGCAGCGCTTTGGGCCGGGGTTCGATCTCAAGCGCGGGCGCGGCGGCATTCGCGAGGTGGAGTTTTTCGCGCAGGCGCATCAGCTCATTCAGGGTGGACGCAATCCCGGCCTGCGCGCACCGGCGACGCGCGAGGCCTTGCGTGTGCTCGGCGATGCCGGGCTGATCGCACCGGATGCAGTGGCGCGGCTGGATGCGGCCTATGTGATGCTCCGCACCATCGAGCATCGTTTGCAGATGGTGGATGATCGCCAGACGCACAGCCTGCCGGATTCGCCCGCTGCGCTGGAAAATGTCGCGCGGCTTGGCGGCTATGCCGATGGCGCGGCGTTGCTGGCTGCACTTATCCCGCATGTCGAGGCGACCGGGCTGCAATTTGATGAGCTTGTCGGCGAGGATGAGGAGGGCGCGGCGCATCTGCCCAATGAGGAGCGGGCGCTGGCGGCGCAGCTTGCGGATATTGGGATCGAGGAAACCGAGCCATTCGTGCAGCGCATTGCGCGCTGGCGTGATGGCAGCTTGCGCCCCCTGCGCAGCACGCCCGCGCGCGAGGCGCTGGAAGATCTGCTGCCGGTGCTGATGCGTGAGATTGCGCGCGCGCCCGCGCCGCTTAATGCGCTCAACAAGCTGGATCAGGTGATCGAGGGATTGCCCACGGCGGTCAATCTGCTGCGGCTGCTCGTCGCCCGGCCGGGTCTTGCCGAGACGCTGGTGCAGATATTGGCCCATGCGCCAGTGCTGGCGGATGCGCTGGGGCGGCGGGCGGCCTTGTTCGATGCGCTCATCGACCATAGCGCGCTCGATCTGCCGCCGGATGTTCCGGCGCTGGTGGCGGACATGCGCGCGCGGGATACCAGCGAGGATTTCCAGCAGCGACTGGACCATGTGCGCCATGCCGTGGGTGAGCGGCGCTTTGCGCTGGGCGTGCAACTCATCAGCCGGGAGGTCGATCCGCTGGAAGTGGGGCGGGGCTATTCACGCGTGGCCGAGGCGGCGGTGGAGGTGCTGGCGAGCGCTGCGATTGCCGAGTTTGAGGAAAATCATGGCCGGGTGCCGGGGAGCGAACTGGCCATATTGGCGCTCGGGCGCTTTGGTGGTGGGCTGCTCACTCATGCGTCGGACCTCGATCTGATCTTCCTGTTCACCGGCGATTTCAATGCAGAGTCCGATGGGCGCAGGCCGCTTGGCGCGACGCTCTATTACAATCGGCTCTCGCAGCGCGTGATCAATGCGCTCTCCGTGCCGACGGCGGCAGGCGCGCTGTATGAGGTGGATACGCGGTTGCGGCCTTCCGGCAATCAGGGGCCGCTCGCGGTGAGTTTTGAGAGTTTTGCGCGCTATCAGGCGGAGAGCGCGTGGACGTGGGAGCATCTGGCGCTCACGCGGGCGCGGCCTGTGTTTGGCTCCTTGTCGGCGCGCACTCAGTTGCAGGATCTGATCCGCCAGACGCTGATGGTGAAGCGCGATCCCGCCCTGTTGCTGCAAGAGGCGGTGAAGATGCGGGGAGATATCGCCAGCCATAAGCCGCCAGCGGGGCCGCTGGACGTGAAGCTGATGCCGGGCGGGCTAGTCGACTTGGAGTTCCTGATCCATGTGACGCAACTCACGCATGGCAAAGGCTTTTCGCCCAGCCTCAATGTCGCGCTGGAGATGCTGGTGCGCGATGGCTTGATCGAGCCGGAACTGCGCGACGCTGCCGATCTGCTGACGCGTTACCTCGTCGTGTCGCGCCTTGTCGCCCCGCAGGCGAGCGAGCCTGCGGAGGAAAGTCGCTGGCTGGTCGCGCGCGCCTGCGCCGCGCTGGATTGGCCGACATTGCTTGCCAGTATCGATGCGGCGCGGCAGACCATCGCCAAGAATTGGAACGCGCTTGCGGCGCAAGCCCAGCCATTGGAAGGATGAGATGATGTTGAACGAAGGGGACATGCTGCCCGATGTGACGCTGACCGGCGCAGACGAGGCGCCGATCAAGCTTGCGGATTATCGCGGCAAGCCCGTCGTCGTGTATTTCTACCCCAAGGCGGATACGCCGGGCTGCACGACCGAGGCGATCGACTTTACCGGGCTGGGCGATGATTTCGGCGCGCTCGGCGTGCCGGTGATCGCCATTTCCAAGGATGCGCCTGCCAAGCTCAAGCGTTTTGCCGACAAGCATGGCCTTGGCGTCACGCTGGCGTCGGATGGCGATGGCAGCGTTTGCGAGGCGTTCGGCACATGGGTGGAGAAGAGCCTTTATGGCCGCAAATATATGGGCATCGAGCGCGCGACCTTCCTGGCCGATGCGGATGGCAAGATCGTGCGGATCTGGCCCAAGGTGAAGGTGAAGGGCCATGCAGCGCAGGTGCTGGAGGCGGTGAAAGCGCTGGGCTGAGCTGCCCCGTTTCTTTCCGCGCGCCAACAGTCTAACGCCCGCCGCGCATGACCGGCGCAATCATCATCCTTACGGCCTTCGTCACTGCCATCCTTTCCGGCATCTTCGGGATGGCGGGCGGGTTGATGCTGATGGGCGTGCTGGCGCTGCTGCTGCCCGTCTCGGCGGCGTTCGTGACGCATGGGATTTTGCAGCTTGTCGCCAATGGTTGGCGCGCCATCGTCCACCGGCGCTATGTCGTTTTGTCGATCGTCGGCATCTATGCCCTGGGCGCTTTTGCTGCAGCTGCGTTGGTGTTGGCGATTGGTTTTACGCCATCGCGGCCGATGCTGTTTCTGTTGCTCGGATTGGTGCCGCTGGTGGTCTGGCTGCCGCGCAAATGGATTGCTTTTGATGCCGCGCGCAAGCCCCATGCCTTCCTTGCCGGGCTGGTCGTTTCCAGCCTCAATCTGACGGCGGGTGTGGCGGGGCCGGTGCTCGATGTCTTCTTCGTGCGCACCGTGTTGGGCCGCCATCAGATCGTCGCGACCAAGGCTGCTGGCCAGGCATTTAGCCATATTGCCAAGATCATCGTGTTCGGCGCGCCCTTGCTGGCGGCGGATACGGCGGACATGCCGCCCTGGTGGGTGTTCGCCGTCGCGATCCCCTTGTCGATGCTCGGCACGATGTTGGGCGGC
>CAMLFF010000233.1 GCA_946479185.1 uncultured Sphingobium sp. | reverse complement strand
GGCTCGGCGGATTTATAGGTGCGGACTTGGTGGGTCTTCATCGACGCTGGCTCTCTCATGGACCGGAAGGAGTGATGAACGCTCGCTATCACGGGTCAGGATCGCGGCGCCAGTGCCCTTGGCGTTGCAAGCCCTCGTAACGTCGCGGGAAGGCAGGACAATCCCGCTACAAACGCAAACTGGCCCAAACGCCTGCAAGCAGATGTTTGAGCCAGTTAAATCGGAGCAAGCTCTCAATGGCAGCGCCTCGCCGGGTGGCAAGGCGCCAGCCCGTTGATTAGCCGTTCAGCTTGTCTTTCACAGCCTTGGCAGGCGCGAAGCTCAGCTTCTTGGCAGCAGCGATCTGGATCGTCGCGCCGGTCGAAGGATTGCGGCCTTCACGGGCTGGCGTGTCCTTGACCTTGAACTTGCCGAAGCCGTTCAGCGAAACTTCTTCACCCTTGGCAGCAGCATCGGCGATCGCGGCGAATACACCGTCGACCAGCTTACGGGCATCTGCCTTGGTGATGTCATTGGCAGCTGCCAGGGTGTCGGCAAGATCGCTGTTGTTCATGAGAAACTATCCTTTGTTGAATGAACTCGGCGCCATAGCGATGACGTTGGAAAACGTCCATCACCTGACGCACAGATGCGCGATGGACTATGCTACAGGGGCGATGGCCGCCGGACCGGGACGATAGAAGCTGTCTGCCAACCGTCAAGCCCCTGTAGCGAATGCGTCGCAAAAATGCGGGCGCTGGTCGCTTCGTTAACCCTCATTTTGCGCTGCGGCTGCGTCCGCTCTGGTCTTTCCATGCCACGCGATAGAGATCGAAGCGCCGATCCTTGAGATTTTGCACCGCGCCGCTCTGGCGGCTGGTGAGCAGATCATCGAGCGAGAGATCGGCAATGGCGATGGTTTCCGTATTCGCCGCCGTATCGGCCGCCACGCCATCGCGCGCAAAGGGGAAGTCCGAGGGCGTGAGGATCGCGCTCTCGGCATAATGAATGTCCATATTCTCGACATTGGGCAGATTGCCGACCACGCCGGAGGTGATGACATAGCATTGATTCTCGACCGCGCGGGCCTGGCAGCAGTAGCGCACGCGCAGGTAACCACGTCGCTCATCGGTGCAGAAGGGCACAAACAGCAATAGCGCGCCCTGATTGACCAGATGCCGCGCCATTTCCGGAAATTCCGAATCATAGCAGATCATCACGCCGATCGGGCCGCAGTCGGTCTGGATCGCGTCGGCACCATAGCCGCCCTTGATGTTCCACCAGCGCCGCTCGGATGGCGTTGGGTGCAATTTCTCCTGCGTGTGCATCGATCCATCGCGCAGGAACACATAGCTGATGTTGCGGATCTCGCCATTCTCAACCCGCGTGGGATGGGAGCCGCCGATGATGTTGATATTATAGCTGACCGCCAGCTTCTCCATGAAGGCGCAATAGCGCTCCGTATAGTCGGAGACCTTCTCGATTGCCTCGGCAGGCGCGAGCTTGGCCTTGGAGATGGAGAGCAATTCCAGCGTGAACAGCTCTGGAAACACCACGAAATCAGCGCGATAATCCGATGCGACATCGACGAAATATTCGACCTGCTCTTCAAATTGCTCGATCTTGGTGATGCCGCGCATCTGGAACTGCACCGTCGCCACGCGCACTGAGGCGGGCAATTTATGCTTCGTATCATGCTTGCGCCCCTTCAGCGCCTCGGGCGCCAAGGGATTGGGCCAGAACATGAGCACGCCATTGCCGCCACTCTCCACATCGCCGGGGAGATAGTCCGCCAGCACGCCCTGCGGCTGGAACCCATGCGCGACATGGAAGGCGATGACCGGATCGCGCAACTTCCGCTCGATCACGGCATCGAGATAGGTTTGCGGATCGGGATATTCGCGGCGGCGGCGGGCATAGCCGGGCAAGCGACCACCAAAGGCGATGCCCTTGAGCTCAAAATATTGGCACAGTTCCTGCCGTTTGCGGTAAAAACGCTGGCCGATGCGCAGGCGGCGAAATTCCGGATCGACGCACACTTCCATGCCGTACAGCACATCGCCATCAGGATCATGGCGGGTTGCAAAGCCGTCGCCGGTGATTTCGCTCCAGCTGTGCGGGGCGAAGGCAACCTCGTGCGACACGATCATGGTGGCGCAATGGCCAACGATCGCGCCTTCATATTCCGCGACGAATTGCCCTTCCGGGAAATTATTGATCTGCCCGCGCACATGCGCGGCGGACATGCCCTCGGTCTTGCCATAGACTTTGGTGGAGAGCCGGGCGATCGCGCGGGAATCGCGCAAGGTTGCCGGGCGGACGACGAGCTTTGCCTGTGTGTTGACCATGCGTGCGATATAGCGCAGCGCTGGGCAGTGTCCATGCGCCCTGTCCATGCGTTCAGGCCAGAGCAAGTCGAGCCGAGTATGGAACAGACTGATGAGTGACGACCCCCTCAAGACCAAACCCGCAACGCAGCCTGCTCCCGATGCGAAGACGGAGGCACGCGCGATCGAAGCAGCAGCGATCCGGCGGCGGTGGATTACGCTGGGTGAAGTGCTCGCGGTGGCCGCCGTCATGATTTCCGCCCTCACGCTTTGGAATAGCTGGACCGAGCGCAGCGATAGCGAAGCGACCAAAGCGCAAGAAGCGCAGCAGGCCTCGACTCGCGCTGGAACACTGGCGCTGACCGCGACCGCGTCGGGCGAGCGCGAATTATCGCTCAAGCCCGGCTCGGCAGACCAGCTGGTGCAGAGCCAGACCATCAGCTTCCCATCCGCGCTCGGCGCAGACCCTGCCGAGACGACCGGCGAACCACGCATCGAGGCGGGCTGGTTTGATCGCGCACTCAAAAAGGCGCGCAACGAAGCAGGCCTGCCCGATGACAGCCGCGGGGACGAGCGGCTTCCCGTCGCGATCACCACGCGCTTTCTGGTAAATGGTGCCGCTTATGAGGATGTCGCGATTTACGACATTGGCTACACGATCTCGGGGCGCCTGCTGGCCGGTCACAGTGTCACGCTGCGCGGCCTCTCACTGGTCAGCCGGGTAAAAAGCGGCGATGCTCAAAAGCGCCTGGACGCGCGCTGGACGCAGATATTCCCCAAAAAGTGACGCTGGCGACCATCTGGCAACCAGCGCCATCTATGTCATTCAGGCAAAGCGCACGGTCGCGCTGAGCTTGCCACGACGACGCAGCGTCGCGCCCATCGCGCCGAAGCCGATCATCATCATCGCCCAGGTCGCAGGCTCTGGAACCGGCGCTGTCACGGCGACGAGATTGTCGACAATGGTGCTGCCCTGCGCAGCGTTCGTGAAGCGGAAGCCGCCAATGCCGTTGGTGGAGGTCACCGAGACATTGGTGTAACCGATGGGCGTCCAATTAAGCGAATGCGGCGATTCCGGCACCAGGAATGACGCGAGCTCCGCGCCGGCCATGTCGAAGAAGGTCAGCGCAGCGCCGCTTGGCAGCGCAGTGGTCACATCCATGCTGAACGAGGTCAGCGATGCACCGAAGGCCGCATCAAAATTGATGTTGATAAGGCCATAATCGCCACCGTCGCGATAGCTATCGCCATCGGTGAGCCAAAGACCGGAGACATCGGATGCGCCCTGATAGCTGGT
Organism: uncultured Sphingobium sp.; assembly: GCA_946479185.1. The sequence continues at coordinate 1,683 of CAMLFF010000233.1, read as the reverse complement.
GCTGGTGCCGGGATATTCCGAGACATAATAATTTTGCGCATTGGACTGCGTGCCGAACCAGTTGGTCTCCCAATCGGCGAAGGGGGCATCAAAGCCTTCCGTATAGGTGGCGGCCTGAGCGCCAGTCGCCGCGAACGCAGCAAGGGCGAGCGCCGAAAGTTTCACGAAATTCATTATATTCTCCCACAGAAAAGCTGGCGGCACCGCGAGAATGAGGGGGCGGCGGGCCGCCAGCCGTTAACCATTGACGGGGGAATGTGACTCCTGCGCGTCGTGATCGCTTCAACTCGGCGCAAAAGTGGAAGCTTTTGAGAATGTTGCGTGTGGCGCGCGCGAGCGGGAGGGAAATATCTGCCCAAGCCATCAACATTGCTTGTGCAGAGGGCAGGTAGAAGCGTAGCATTCTAGGACTAATCCCCCTGTCGGATGGAAATGGGCATGATTTTCAAACTGAAGGTGAATGGCGCGGAGCGTCAGGTCGATGTCGATGAGGACACGCCACTGCTCTGGGTCCTGCGCGATGACCTTCGCCTGACCGGCACGAAATTTGGGTGCGGCGTGGCCATGTGCGGCGCCTGCACAGTCCATGTGAATGACCAGCCGATGCGCTCATGCGCCTTGCCGATCAGCGCCGTGAATGGCGATGTGACCACGATCGAGGCCATTGAAGGCCCGGAAGCAAAGGCGATTCAGGCAGCCTGGGTTGCGCATGATGTTCCGCAATGTGGCTATTGCCAGTCCGGCCAGATCATGACGGCGGTGACGCTCCTGCGCGAGCAACCCAAGCCGAGCGACCGGGATATCGATCTCGCCATGAACGGCAATCTATGCCGTTGCGCAACCTATGTGCGCATTCGCTCGGCAATTCACGATGCCGCCAAGGCACTGGAGAAAAGCGCATGACCGCCGCGCTCCAGCCGCTCTCACGCCGCGCGATCCTGCAGGGTGGCGGCGCACTCGTCATCGGCTTTCTGCTGCCAATGGGCTTTGGCCGTCTGCGCGCGCAGCCGCCTGCGGGCAATGGGCCTCCGCCGGTCGATCCCAATGCCTTCATCCGCATCGCACCGGACAGCAGCGTGACCGTGCTCGTCAAACATATCGAGTTTGGACAAGGACCGTTCACGGGCCTCGCCACGCTGGTCGCCGAGGAGATGGATGCCGACTGGTCGCAGATGCGCGCGGAGCATGCGCCGGGCGACCAGAAGCTCTACGCCAATCTCTTCATGGGATTGCAGGGCACCGGCGGCTCGACCGCCATGGCCAACAGCTACATGCAGATGCGCAAGGCGGGCGCGCTTGCCCGCTGGATGCTGGTCAATGCCGCAGCCAAGAGCTGGGGCGTGAAGCCCGAGCAGGTCTCGATCAACAAAGGCATCCTCTCCGCGCCGGGCGGCAAGCAGGGCAAGTTTGGCGATTTCCTGGAGGCCGCGGCAAAATTGACGCCGCCGCAAAATGTGCCGCTCAAGGATGCGGCGCAATTCTCATTCATCGGCAAGGACCGCTCGGTGGGCCGGGTCGACAGCCTCGACAAGTCGACCGGCAAGGCCGATTTTTCGATCGATCAGTGGACGCCCGGCACGCTCACCGTCGTCGTGGCGCATCCTCCGCGCTTTGGCGCAACCGTGGCAAGCTTCGATGCGACCAAGGCAATGGCGGTGAAGGGCGTCGTGGCGGTGAAGCAGA